>NZ_JBFUGN010000803.1:0-2867 GCF_056402895.1 Rhizobacter sp. P3_B12
GAATGGTGTCAAGGACGTGCTTGAGGCTCGTGGCGACCAGATCGTGCACGAACTCGATGGCTTTCACCGGGGTTACCAGCGTTCGGTCACCCAGCTGGCGGGCTTCCCCGAATCAGCGGCTTACTGCGCTGAATCACCGGATCGCAGCGCAACGCGGCGTACAGCGATGCTGGGGATCCTCTCGGCCTATCCAGCAAGCGATACAGGTATCCGCGGCGCCGCCTTGCTCGACGGCAGCGGGCGCGTCCTCATTGCCACGGAGTCGCCATTGATCGGTGTCGACCTCTCCGATCGTCCGACCGTGCGCGAGGCGATGCAGGGCCGTTCTGTTATTTCCGACCTCTTCATCTCGTCGCCTCGCAGTGGTTCCGTCCCGACGATTGCCTACCTCATACCGATCCCTGGGCCAAGCCAGCGCGTGGGGTGCATCGCCGTTCTGTGGGTGCATGCGAAAGCGCTGTGGGACACGGTCAAGGGATCCAATGCGCTCGCAGGCCCCGGCAGCTTCGCGGTTCTTTTCGATCGCGAAGGGATACGTATCGCGCACACCTATAGCGACGAGATCGTCTTCCACCCTGGTGGGGCATTGGATCCCGCCACCGTCGAGCGCCTCGTCACCGAACGCCGCTTCGGGGACAAGACACGAATGTTGCTCGAAGACGTTAGATCGTTCCCTGAGCAGTTCGACCGGTCCCGCGCTGCCGTGCCGTCCCCTGGCGTGTTCCGCGGTTTCGCCCCCGTCAATCAGACCTGGAACTACGGTGTCGCACGCCGGTTCGAGACGGTGCCATGGACAGTTTTCTACATGGTTCCTGAGGCTGCCGTCGTCGCGCAGATCACTGAGGCTACACGTGAGAGAGTGCTGATGTCGGCAGGGATCCTTGCTCTCGCCGCGTTCATCGGGCTGGTGTTTGCAGCAAGCATCCTGCGGCCCATTCGCGCGCTGGGCATGGCCGTGGAGGCCATCGCCAGCGGCGACCTGGCCGCCCGCATTCGGGGCCTGCGGGGCGACGAACTGGGGCAATTCGGTGGCAGCTTCAACGCAATGGCTGCTCGCCTCCAGGAGCAGGACACGGCGCTGCGGCAATCGCGCGATCAACTCGATCAGCTGGTGCAGCTGCGAACTGCCGAACTGACCCGCAAGACCCAGGATCTCGAAGCAGAGATCGTCGAGCGGGGACGCATCGAAGGCGCGTTGCGTGAACGCGATGTGGCCCTGCACCGTGCCCATGTGATGGCAAAGCTGGCCCATGTGATCACGCGACCCGATGGATCGTTCGAGGCATGGTCCGAGACATTGCCGCTGTTGATCGGGGTCGAGCCTGCCCGGATGCCTCAAAGCACCCGCGAGTGGATGAGCCTGCTGCATCCGGACGACCGCTCGACGTTCCGCAATACCAGCATCGCCGCCGGCGTTGCGGGCGTGCGTATGGACGTCGAGTACCGGCTTCGACGGGCGGACGGTATCGAGATCCATGTCCGCCAGGTGATCGAGCCGATTCCCAGAGTCGTCGATGCCGGCGGCAAGATGCGCTGGTTCAGCACCTTGCAGGACATCACCGAGCAGAAGCGAGCCAACGAGGATTTGCGCGAGAGCCAGCGGCTGCTGAAGGCCATCATCGACAACTCGGCGGCGGTGATCTATGTGAAAAACCTTCAGGGACGTTATCTGCTGGTCAACCGGCGCTATACAGAGCTGTTCCACATCAGCAACGAGGCAGTCGTCGGAAAGTCCGATCACGAACTGTTCGCTGCGGAGGTCGCGGATGCCCTGCGCAACGTGGACCAGCGCGTTGCCGCAGCGGATGCTCCACTGGTCGAGGAAGAGTTCGTCCCCCATGACGGTGAGCCGCACACCTATGTGTCGGTGAAATGCCCGCTGCGCGACCAGAATGGCAAGGTGTACGGCGTGTTCGGCATCTCCACCGACATTACTGATCGCAAGCGCAGCGAAGATGCCTTGCGGGCCAGCGAAGAACGCACTCGCCTGATCGTGGACACCGCGCTCGATGCCGTCGTGACAATGGACGGCACGGGGGCCATCACCGGCTGGAGCCCGCAAGCCGAAACCACCTTCGGTTGGACGAACGCCGAGGCGTTGGGACGGTCGCTGGCGCAGACGATCATCCCCGAGCGCCACCGCGAGGGTCACAGGCGTGGCCTCGAACGCTACCTTGCCACCGGCGAGGCCGCGGTTCTGAACAAGCGCGTCGAGTTGACTGCGCTGCATCGGGATGGCCACGAGTTTCCGATCGACCTGTCCATCACGCCGATTCGAACCGGAGCGACACCGGCCTTCAGCGCGTTCGTGCGCGACATCACCGATCGCAAGCTCGCGCAGGCGCGACTGGAGGCACAGCTGGAGCGACTGACCCTGCTGGACCAGATCACCCGCGCGATCGGCGAGAGACAGGACCTGCGCAGCATCCATCAAGTCGCGATGCGCAGCCTGGAAGAGCGCTTGCCGGTGGACTTCGCCTGCGTCTTGCACTTTGATGCGACATCCAACGCCCTGACGGTCATCCGCGTCGGCGCGCACAGCCAACCGCTGGCATTGGAGCTGGGGCTGGCAGAGAAATCGAGCGTCGAGATCGACGAGAACGGGCTGTCGCGCTGCGTTCGGGGCGAACTGGTCTACGAGCCAGACATCCGGCAGGTCGCGTTTGCATTTCCGCAGCGGCTCGCGCGGGGCGGCTTGTGCTCGTTGGTCATTGCCCCGTTGCAGTCCGAGAGCCGTGTGTTCGGCATCCTCGTGTCCGCGCGTCGGTCGCCGCAAGCCTTCAGCAGCGGTGAATGCGAGTTCCTGCGCCAACTCAGCTCCCATGTGGCGCTCGCCGTCCAGCAAGCCGAACTGCACGGAGCGTTGC
>NZ_JBFUGN010000804.1:0-2864 GCF_056402895.1 Rhizobacter sp. P3_B12
GCGGAGACCGGCGCGGGGACCGAGCCCGTGGAGCCGCCGCGGCCGCCCTCCGCCACCGACGCGGTGGACGCGCTCAGGTTCCCCGTGGTGACGCTGGCGCTGTCGGTGACGGCGGTGCTGGCGGTGCTGCCGGTGGCGAGCTGCTCGTAGTTGGCGCCGCTGTGCGACACGATGCCGACGTTCAGCGGCTGGTCGCCCTGCGCATAGGCGTCGTCGGGGCGCACCACGAACGGCGCGCTGTTGCCGCTGCTCTGGCCGACGGCGATGGTGATGCTCTGGCCGTTCGACAGCGTCAGCACCAGCGGCGAGCCGGTCACCGCGTGGTCGACGTGGGCCGTGTAGACGATGCTGCCGCCCTCGGCGACGCTGGTCGCCGAGGTATTCAGCGTGACCGTCGTCGTGTCGAGGGTGTCGGCGATGGCGGTGACGGCCGCCGTCGGGTCGATGCTCAGCAGGATGCCGCCTCCGCTCGTGCCCTGGATGGTCGCGCTGACGCTGGTCGGGTCGACATAGACGTCGTCGCCGGGCGCCACGGCCACCGTGGCGGTGCCGCTCAGCTGACCGGCAGCGATCGTGATGACCGCGCCGTTCGACAGCGTCACGCCCAGGTCGCTCAACGGCGCCTGCGTCAGCGTCGCGGTGTAGGTGATGGTGCCGCCGGCCTCGGTCAGGCCCGGCGTCGCGCCCAGGCTCACGCTGGCCACGTCGTTGTCGACGATGGCGGTGGTGACGCTGTTCGCACTGCCCACGGCCAGGCTCTCGAAGCCGCCGCCACTCGCGCCGGTCACCGTCACGGTGAAGCTCTCGGTGCCTTCGGCCAGCGCGTCGTCGATGGTCGCCAGGTTGAAGACGGCGCTGCTGCTGCCGGCCGGGATCGTCACTGTCGTGACGCCGGCGTAGTCGCTGCCGTCGGCGGCGACGCCGCTGTAGCTCAGCGTCACGGTCACCGGCGTGGCGGCGACATGGTCCAGCGTCAGCGTGTAGCCGGCGCTCGCGCCTTCGGCGACGCTGCCCGCGCCGCTGATCGACACCGTCGTCACGTCGGCGTCGTCGCTGACGTCCACGCGGGCCGTCGAGCTGCCGTTCACCGCTTCGAAATTGCCGCCGCTGGTGCCGGTGATGCCCGCCGACACCGTCTGCGTGCCTTGCACATGCGCGTCGTCGCCGCGCAGCGCCAGGGCCGCCGTGCTGGCCGAGCTCTGGCCGACCGGGATGGTGACGCTCTGCCCGTTGCTCAGCGTCACGCTGAAGTCGGATCCGGTCACCGCCTGGTTCAGCGTGACGGTGTAGCTGACGGCCGTGCCTTCGGCCACCGCGCCGGCCGAAGCCGTCACCGTGGCGACCACCTGCGTGCCGTTGTCGTTGACGTCGGTGCCGACCGTGCTGCCGGTGGCCAGCGCCTCGAAGTTGCCGCCGGTGTGCGAACTGACGCCGACGTTCAGCGTCTGCGTGCCCTGCGCATAGGCATCGTCCGCGCGCACCGCGAACGGTGCCGTGCTGCCGCTGGTCTGGCCGACCGCGATCGTGATGCTCTGGCCGTTGGTCAGCGTCAGCACCAGGTCCTGCCCGCTCACCGCATGGTCGAGCTCGGCGGTGTAGACGATGCTGCCGCCTTCGGACACCGAAGCGCTCGACGCCTTCAGCGTCACGGTCGTCGCATCGCCGTCGTCGGTGACGTCGGTGCTGACCGTCGACGTGTGGGCCACGGCCTCGTAGTTGCCGCCGCTGGTCGCRCTGACGCCGACGTTCAGCGTTTGCGTACCCTGGGCATAGGCATCGTCGCCGCGCACCGCGAAGGGCGCGCTGTCGGCGCTGCTCTGCCCGACTGGAATCGTGATGGTCTGGCCGTTGCTCAGCGTGACGACGAAGTCCTGGCCGGACACCGGCTGGTTCACCGATGCGGTGTAGACGATGCTGCCGCCTTCGGCCACGGACGCCGTCGACGCACTCAGCGCCACGGTCGTCGTGCTGGCGTTGTCGGTGACGGTGGTCGCCACCGTGCTGCCGGTGGCCAGGTTCTCGTAGTTGGCACCGCTGTGCGACACGATGCCGACGTTCAGCGGCTGGTCGCCCTGCGCATAGGCGTCGTCGGGGCGCACCGCGAACGGCGCGCTGTTGCCGCTGCTCTGGCCGACGGCGATGGTGATGCTCTGGCCGTTCGACAGCGTCAGCACCAGCGGCGAGCCGGTCACCGGGTGGTCGACGCTGGCCGTGTAGACGATGCTGCCGCCTTCGGCGACGCTCGTCGCCGAGGCGTTCAGCGTGACCGTCGTCGTGTCGATCGTGTCGGYGATGCCGGTGACGGCCGCCGTCGGGTCGATGTTCAGCAGGATGCCGCCGCCGCTCGTACCCTGGATGGTGGCGCTGACGCTGGTCGGGTCGACGTAGGCGTCGTCGCCAGGCGCCACGGCCACCGTGGCGGTGCCGCTCAGCTGGCCGGCAGCGATCGTGATGACCGCACCGTTCGACAGTGTCACGCTCAGGTCGCTCACCGCTGCCTGGGTCAGCACGGCGGTGTAGACGATGTTGCCGCCGGCCTCGGTGAGGCCTGACGTGGCCGACAGGCTCAGCGTCGCGCTGTCGTTGTCGACGATGCCGGTGGTGACGCTGCCGTTGGCGGCGCTGACGACCAGGCTCTCGAAGCCGCCTCCGGTGGCCGAGGCCACGCTGACGGTGAAGTGCTCGCTGCCCTCGGCCACGGCGTCGTCCAGCGTCGGGATGCTGAAGCTCGCGCTGCTGCTGCCGGCGGGTATGGTGACGGTGGCGACGCCGGTGTAGTCGCTGCCGTCGGCGGCCGTGCCGCTGTAGCTCAGCGTGACGGTGACCGGGCCTTGCGCCGGGCTGGTCAGCGACAGGGTGTAGCC
>NZ_JBFUGN010000805.1:0-2861 GCF_056402895.1 Rhizobacter sp. P3_B12
GCAGCGAGGCCGGCACCGGCTCGCCGCGCGGGCTGGTGTCGACCCGCCAGCCTTGCGCGCCCAGCACGCCGGCGATCGACACGGCGAGGGGCTGGTCGTCCTCGACCAGCAGGATCAGCATGAGGGCGCGGCTCCTGGCGACATGCGAGGGTCAGCGCTGAATCCAGTTGACGACCTTCAGCCCCGGCACCTGTCGGAAGTGCTTCTCGTTGTTCGTCACCACGACAGCTTGCAGCGCCAGCGCATGCGCCGCGATCATTTCGTCGAACTGGCCGATCGGGCGACCGGTCAGGCGCAGGTGGGCACGCAGGGTTCCGTGGCGGTCTGCCGCAAGCTGGTCCCACGGCTCGCAGCGCACGCACGCCAGGAATTCGTCGACCAGCGCCTCGAGACGGCGGGCCGGGGCCGCCAGGGCAACTCCGAAGCGCAGTTCGGAATACGTGACGGCGGAGATGCAGACATCTGCCGGGTCGAGGGCTGCCAATTTGCTGTCAGCGTCGGAGTGCCTCTTGATCACCGCGCTGCAGATGTTCGTGTCCAGCAGATAGAGCATCCATCACTCCTTCCAGTCGGAGAACGGATCGCGCTCCTGTGGTACAGCGGATCGATCGGCAAGGAAGTCATCCGGAACGACAGACGGGTCCTTGTCACGCAGCTCGAAGAAATCTGACCAGCTCTTGGCAGGTCGGCTGGACAAGACCACATCACCGGTCCGGGGGTCGCGTCGGACGTACACCTCCGGCACATCGAAGCGAAACTCCGCCGGCAGTCGAACGGCCTGGCTGCCGCCGTTCATGAAGATCCTGGCCGTCTTCGCCGCATCGCTTCTCATGAGGGTGCCTCCGAAAATATATACACATGTAGATATTAACGGGACGCACCCTGTCGTGCAAGGCGGTGCACTCCATCGGAATGCACCGCTGGCCTCAACCGCGCCGCGCCTTCTCGATCGCCGCGATGTCGATCTTCTTCATCTTCATCATCGCCTCGAAGGCGCGCCCGGCCGCTGCGCTGTCGGGGTCGGTGATGGCGTCGATGAGGGCGCGCGGCGTGATCTGCCACGACAGGCCCCAGCGGTCCTTGCACCAGCCGCACTCGCTTTCCTGGCCGCCGTTGCCGACGACCGCGTTCCACAGGCGATCGGTCTCGGCCTGGTCGTCGGTCGCGATCTGGAACGAGAACGCCTCGCTGTGCTTGAAGATCGGGCCGCCGTTCAGACCGATGCACGGCACCCCGGCCACGGTGAACTCGACCGTCAGGATATTGCCCTGCTTGCCGTCAGGGTAATCGCCCGGCGCGCGGTGCACCGCACCGAGCTTGCTGTCGGGGAACGTCGCTGCATAGAAGGTGGCGGCGTCGAGCGCCGTGCCGTCGTACCAGAGGCAGATGGTGTTCTTGCTGGCCATGTCGCGTCTCCTGCAGGATTGAACGAGGCCGACAGTATGGCCTCTGGGCGCGCCTGCAGGAATCAGACAGTCACGCGTTCAGCAGCTTGCGGCCGGCGATCACGTCGTCGAGCTCCTTCAACAGCGCTGCCTTCATGCCGGCCGATGGATTCCACGGCGTCGCGGCCGCTTCCTGCCCGGCATCGAGCCAGCGCCAGCCGGCGCGGCCGAAGCGGCTCGCGGCGACCTGCAGCCGCAGGCCGTGCGGGATCCTGCCGGCCTCCTGGGCCGCCCGCAGCCGCGACTGCAAGGCCTCGGCCCAATCGAACAAGGCCGCGATCTCCGCGCGGGCCGGCTCGGGGTCGACGTAGGCGCCACCCCAGGGCAGCTGGATGAAGAGCGCGACTGCGCCGGTGACCAGGTAGCAGTGCACCGCCCAGCTGTTGCTGCCGTGGCCGTCGAAGCCGACCAGCGCGTAGTCGTCGGGGCCGGGCCGGCTCTCGACCTCGGCCAGGAAGTGATCGATGTCGTACGGCGACGAGGCCACCGCCCGCGTGGCGAACCAGCCCTTGGCCTGCGGTTTCAGCGCCGCGGCCAGCGCGGCCGGCATCGGCGGAAACGGCAGGCCATCGGCCTCGAACAGCGCCTGGGCGGACTCGGTTGCATTCATGGGAAAGGTCTCACCAGTTGTGGTTGGCATGGTGGCGCTCGCGTCCGATGTAGCTGTTCTCGGCGGTCAGCTGGGCCTGCACGCCGGGCTGCTCCCAATCACCCGGGTGGAYGATGTTGCCTTCGGTGCGCAGCTTCGCGATGTGGTCCTTGACGCCCTCATGGCGCGCGATCGCCGCCTGGATCTCGGGCTCGCTCAGCTTGTTGCCCAGCATCGCACGGATGTCGCGCGACGTGAGCGAGTTGATCGAACGGGCCATCTCGGTGTCGACCACCGGCGGCAGGGCGGTGCCGCGGAAGCCGCGGCGCATGCTGTCGTTGTCCACCCACTGGATGCCGGCCGGGTCCGTCAGGTTCTTGCCGAAGCACTGGTCGTTGTCGATGCCCATGACCTTGGCGGTGCCGTACGGCTCGGGCTCGCGCTTGAAGTCGATGAAGTAGTTGTTGGCATGGCGATCGCCTTGCCCGGTGATGTGGTCGAGCAGCTGCAGCTTGGTGACCTCGGCCGCCACGACCCCGCGTGCCAGCGTGCTCGCCCCGATCTCGGCGGCCGGCTTGCCACGGGCCAGTTCCATCACCAGGCCGAGGTCGGGATCGACGGCGCCGCGCCCGGTGTCGATCACCGCCATCCGGGTGCTCGGGACCACGTCGAAGCCGAGCTTCTTCGCGACGCCGACGGTCGCGATGTTGCGCATCGCGATCTGCGGATCGTCCAGCGGGATGCCGGTCGCCGCGGCGACCCAGCCGTTCTCGTTGGTGCTCAGCGGCTTGAAGACACCGTCGAACGCCGTGCCGTCGGGGTTCTTC
>NZ_JBFUGN010000806.1:0-2856 GCF_056402895.1 Rhizobacter sp. P3_B12
GCGGTGCATGCGCGCGGTGCGGCGGCCCGCGTGCTGCTGGTGGAAGACGACGACAGCGTGCGAGCCACTGCTGCCGCGCTGCTCGACGACCTGGGCGCCACCGTCACCGCGGTGGCATCGGAGCACGACGCGCTCGCCTGCATGGTGGCGCACGGCCCGTTCGACCTGCTGCTGTCGGACGTGATGCTCGGCCCGGGCGGCGACGGCATCGCGCTGTGGCACCGCATTGCGCACGACTGGCCGCAGCAGCGCATCGTGCTGAGCTCCGGCCTGCCGCCGGAGGTGCATGCGCAGCGTGCCGACTGGCCGGCCGCGGCCGCCTTCCTGCCGAAGCCGTTCACGCGCAAGAGCCTGGAGGCGCTGATCGCATGAACCTGCACCGCCTCGACCTCGTCTCGCTGCAGCTGTCCAGCCTGGTCGCGCGCAGCGCGACTAGCGTGGCGCCGGCCCGCACACGTGGCGGTCCAGCAGCGCGGTGATGAAATCGAAACTCTGCGGGTGCATGCCGCGCTGGTCGTAGTGGGTGCGTGTCACCACGGCGACCGCGTCGAGCGTGGGCAGCACCAGCACGTGGTTGCCGCCGTTGCCCGACATCATCCAGGCGCTCACGCGACCGCAGCGCAGGTCGTAGTCACGCCGCCAGAAAAGCTCGCCGTACGCCATCCCGAAGGGCGTCGACCGCCGCACGCTCAGCAGTGCGGCCACCTGGTCGGACGCCAGCAGTGCGCCGTCCGGCCCGGCGCCTTGCCGAAGCAGCAGCTGCGCCAGCGCGGCCCAGTCGCGCGTGCGCAGCCGCAGACCGCCGCCGGTCATCGTCTCGCCGCTGGGCGAGTGCGACCATTGCCATGCGGTGATGCCCAGCGGCGCGAAAAGCCGCCGTTGCGCGCGCCAAGAACGAAGCAGAAGCGGTGAGGCAGGTTCATGCCGCGCATGTCCGCAGGCCTCGCCGAGCGGCGTCCAGAACGTCTTGAACCCGGCCCGCTATCCGGGCTGCGGCCTCATGTCGATCGGAGCCCGGCTGATTCGTCGTGAAGATGAATGCATCGAGAATCCGGTGCCGTTCACCTCAACCCACCTCCAGGAGAATTCCCCATGCGCCTTGCCCTTGTCGCCGCCGCCGGCCTGCTGATCGCCGCCACCGCCCACGCCGCCCCGGTCACCTACAAGATCGACCCCGACCACACCTTCCCGAGCTTCGAAGCCGACCACATGGGCATCTCGGTGTGGCGCGGCAAGTTCAACAAGAGCAGCGGCACGGTGCACTACGACAAGGCCACCGGCACCGGCGACCTGGAGATCACCGTGCTGCCCGGCAGTGCCGATTTCGGCCAGGACGCGCTGAACAAGGTGGCCCAGGGCAAGGAGCTGTTCGACGTCAAGAAATTCCCCAAGGCCACCTACAAGGGCCGATTCGACAAGGTGGTCGACGGCGTGCCGACCGAAGTGGCCGGCGAGCTGACGCTGCACGGCGTGACCAAGCCGGTCACGCTGAAGCTGAACTGGCTCAAGTGCGTCCCGCACCCGATGCTCAAGCGCGACATGTGCGGCGCCGACGCGATCACGACGATCCAGCGCGACCAGTTCGGCATCGACGCCGGCAAGGACTGGCACTTCAACATGGACGTGACGCTGCGCATCCAGGTCGAAGCGGTCGCCGCTCAATAGTCCGGTCAGGGCTTCGCGGGCTGCAGTGCTCGCGCCATCTCCAGGTGGTGCTGAAGCCCCGGCAAGGTCTTCTGCGCGAAGGCCTTCACGTCGGCGTCCTTGGCTTCCTTCGCGGCCTGCTCGAACAGCTTGACAGCATCCTCGTGCGCCTTCACGCCGAAGGCCTTCACGTAGCGCTCGTCGAACTTCGCATCGGCGCCGGCGTCGATCAGCTTCAGCTCGCCCTTCTGCGTGATCGACGGGCCGGTCGGCAGGTCGACCTTCTTGCTCGCGGCGAGCGCCTTCAGTTCGTCGGCCACCTTCGTGTGGTCGTCGATCATCGTCTGCGCGAAGGTCTTCACGTCGGTGCGCTGCGCCTTGGTCTGCGCCAGCTTGCTGGCCTCGATCTCGGCGCTGCCGGCCTGTGCGGCTTCCTTCATGAACGACTCGTCGGAGCGGGCATGGGCAGCGGTGGCGACCAGGCCGCAGGCGGCAGCGGCGATCAGCAGGGTGGTCCGTACAGGCAGTCTCATCGTGGATTCCTCATCAAGGTCAAGTGAGGCACCCAGTCTGGAAGCCGCCTCTCGCCCTGGCTGTCGGTCACGTCCGAGTTCGCCGTAGGAGAATGTCGATCATGGTCGACACCCCTGCCTTCGGCATCCACGTCATCGACACCGGCTTCCACCGCCCGGCCTTCGATGCCTGCTACCTGGTGGTCGAGAACGGCCGCGGCGCGTTCATCGACACCGGCACCACGCACTCGCTGCCGCGGCTGCTGGCAGCGGTCGACGCGGCCGGGCTGCAGCGCAGCGATGTCGACTGGGTGATCGTCACCCACGTGCACCTCGACCATGCCGGCGGCGCCGGCGCGCTGATGCAGGCGCTGCCCGGCGCGAAGCTGCTGGCCCACCCGCGCGGCGCGCGCCACATGATCGAGCCGCTCGCGCTGCTGAACGGCGCCCGCGCGGTGTACGGCGCGCAGGAGGTGACGCGGGCCTACGGCGAGGTGGTGCCGGTGCCGGCCGCGCGCGTCGTCGAAAGCCATGACGGCATGGTCGTCGCCCTCGCCGGCCGGCCGCTGGTGCTGATCGACACGCCGGGGCATGCCCGCCACCACCACTGCATCTGGGACGAGCGCAG
Organism: Rhizobacter sp. P3_B12; assembly: GCF_056402895.1. NCBI lineage: Bacteria > Pseudomonadati > Pseudomonadota > Betaproteobacteria > Burkholderiales > Sphaerotilaceae > Rhizobacter > Rhizobacter sp. P3_B12. The sequence continues at coordinate 2,785 of NZ_JBFUGN010000806.1, forward strand.
CCGCGGCTTCTTCACCGGTGACACCTTCGGCCTGAGCTACCGCGAGTTCGACACCGCGCAAGGCCCGTGGCT
>NZ_JBFUGN010000807.1:0-2855 GCF_056402895.1 Rhizobacter sp. P3_B12
AAGGCGCCGAGGCGGCCACCGGCACCACCAGGGGCGGCGGCAGGTCGGTGGGCGCTGCCGCGACGTTGTTGATCGACACGCCCAGCARCGGCACGCTCGCGGCCGGCCGCGGCTTGCCGATCGGCGCGTAGCTCTGGCCGCCGCGCGTCGCGAGGATGTCTTCTTCGCTCGGGTACTGGCCTTCGAGCACGAAGTCGAACACCCGGCGCGCGATCGGCGCCGCGGCACCGGCGCCGAAGCCGGCATTCTCGACCACCAGCGCCAGCGCGATGTGCGGCTCCTCGAGCGGCGCGAACGCGGTGAACAGCGCATGGTCGCGGTGCCGCTCGTCGATCTTGCTGGCGTCGTACTTCTCGTTCTGCTTGATCTGGATCACCTGGGCCGTGCCGGTCTTGCCGCCGGAGCGGTAAAGCGAGCCCTGGAACGCGCGCGCCGCCGTGCCCTCCTGCGTGACGCCGTACAGCGCCTGGTGGATCACCGCGACGTGGTCGGGGCTCCAGGCAAGCGGCTCCAGCCGGTCGCCCGACAGCGTCTGCTGGCTGCGCGTCTCGACGTTCTCGATCGCGCGCACCAGGTGCGGCTTGAAGCGCTTGCCGCCAGCCGCGAGCGTCGCCTCGGCCTGCGCGAGCTGCAGCATCGTGAAGGTGTTGTAGCCCTGGCCGATGCCCAGCGAGATGGTCTCGCCGGGGTACCACTTCTGCATCTCCTTGCGCTTGTAGTTGTTGCGCTTCCACTCGGTGGACGGCAGCGTGCCGCGCAGCTCGCCCTGCATGTCGATGCCGGTCATCTGGCCGAGCCCGAGCGGCGCCATGAAATCGTGGATGGCATCGACGCCCAGGTCGTTGGCGAGGATGTAGTAGTAGGTGTCGCACGACTGCACGATCGAGCGGTACATGTCGACGACGCCGTGGCCGCCTTCCTTGTCGTCGCGGAACTTGTGGTTGCCGAACCAGAAGAAGCCGGGGTCGCTGATCGACTGTTGCGGCGTGCGCTTGCCCAGCGTCAGCGCGGCCAGTGCCATCAGCGGCTTGTAGGTGGAGCCGGGCGGGTAGGCGCCGCGCAGCGCGCGGTTCAAGAGCGGCTTGTCTTCCGACTCGTTCAACGCCTTCCAGTTCTCGGCGTCGATGCCGTCGACGAACAGGTTGGGGTCGAAGTTGGGCTTGCTGACGAAGGCCAGCACCTCGCCGTTGCGCGGGTCGATCGCCACCAGCGCGCCGCGCCGGTCGCCGAACAGCTGCTCGACCAGCGCCTGCAGCCGGATGTCGATCGACAGCACCAGCGTGTTGCCGGGCGTCGCCGGGTTGCTCTTGAGCTGGCGCACCGCGCGCCCGCCGGCGCTGGTCTCGACCTCCTCGAAGCCGGTCGCGCCGTGCAGCTGCGCCTCGTAGGCCTGCTCGATGCCGAGCTTGCCGATGTACTCGGTGCCGCGGTAGTTCGATTCGTCTTCCGACTCCTCGATCTTTTCCTTCTCGGCCTGGTTGATGCGGCCGATGTAGCCGATCAGGTGGCTGCCGACCTCGCCGAGCGGGTAGTTGCGGAACAGCCGGGCCTTGATGTCGACGCCGGGGAAGCGGAAGCGCTGCGCGGTGAAGCGGGCCACTTCCTCATCGGTCAGCTTGGTGCGGATCGGCAGCGATTCGAAGCTGCTCTTGGTTTCCTCCATCAGCCGCTTGAAGCGCTTGCGGTCGCGCGCCTGGACCTCGACCACCTGCGACAGCTGGTCGATGACGGCGTCGAGGTCCTCGACCTTGGTCGGGGTGATCTCCAGCGTGTAGGCCGAGTAGTTGTTGGCCAGCACGACGCCGTTGCGGTCGACGATCAGCCCGCGGTTCGGCACGATCGGCACGACGGCGATGCGGTTGTTCTCGGCCTGGGTCGCGAGCTCGTCGTGGCGCATCACCTGCAGCACGACGAGGCGGAACACCAGCAACCCGAACGCGAACAGCACGAACAGCGCGGCCGCGAGCAGCCGGGTGCGAAACCGCCCCAGTTCCTGCTCGACGTTCTTGAGTTCTGTCATATCACCACGACCGCAGCGGCGTCAGAGGGGCCGGTTCTGATCGGGATCCGGCGGCCGGCGCTGCGGCGCGAGCAGCACCCACGACGCCACCGGCCACAGCAGGCTTTCGAACACCGGCGCGAGCAACAGTTCCCAGCCCGGCAGCATGCCGCCCACCAGCATCCGCACCACCAGCGACACCGCGTGCGCCGCGACGAACAGCGGCAGGATCTGCAGCGCCTGCTGCGGCAGCCCGAACCACAGCAGCCGCCGGTGGATCGTGATCGCGAAGAAGCTGAGCAGCGTGTAGGCGAGTGCGTGCTGGCCCAGCACCGCGCTGTCGTGCACGTCCATCAGCAGCCCGAACATGAACGCGATGCCGACGCCGATGCGCCGCGGCTGGTGCACGTTCCAGAACGCGAGCGCCAGCGCGAGCAGGTCGGGGATCGCCGGCAGGCGGCCGAACGGCACCAGGTTGAACAGGAAGGCGAGCAGCAGCGACCCCCAGATGAACCACGGGTTCGCCGGCAGCAGCAGCTGGTCGGAGCCGCGCGGCATCATCGGCGGGTCCCCCTGCGGCTGGCCGCGCCGGGCTTGGCGTTCGGATCGACGGCCGGCTCGGGCTTGGGCTGCATCTGCACGCCCAGCGGCTCCAGCACCAGCACATGGCGCACCGCGTCGGGCTGCGCGATCGGCGCGAGCGCGATGCGGGCGAAGCCGGTGTCGACGCGGCGGTCGACGCTGACCACCTTCGCGACCGGGATGCCTGACGGATAGACGCCGTCGACGCCCGAGGTCGCGAGCACGTCGCCGACCTGCACGTCGGCATTGCCGGCCATGAAGCGCAGCTCCAGGC
>NZ_JBFUGN010000808.1:0-2852 GCF_056402895.1 Rhizobacter sp. P3_B12
GAGTACAGCAGCACCTGGACCTACGACAACTGCGCGATGGGCATCGGCAAGCTGTGCGCGACGAGCGCCAGCACCGACATGAGCCAGCAGTGGGTGTACGACAGCCTGGGCCGACTCATCAGCAACCGCACGACCGTGGCGAACGGGCCGAGCTTTGCGAGCGCGCTGAGCTACGACGCGAATGGCCGGCAGGCGACGCAGACGTGGCCGACCGGGCTGACGGTGAACTACGGGTACACGCCGAAGGGGTTCCTCGGCACGGTGTTGCTCGCGACGGCGGTAACGGTGAACCCGTTGCCGGCGACTCCGGGCGGCACGCCAGGTGCGAGCATCGCGCTGCCGGCGGGCACGGTGCTGTGGCAGGCGCAGGGCTACAACGCGTGGGACCGGCTGGAGCAGCAGAAGTACAGCAATGCGGTGGTGAGCACCTCGGCCTACGAGGCCTTCACCGGCCGGGCCAGCGGGCTGGTGTCGGGCAAGGCGGGTGCAAGCACCGTGCTGAACCACGGCTACGTGTGGGACAGCCTGGGCCGGCTGACGAACCGCAACGATGCGAACGGGGATGGCAGCACAGGCGCGGTGACGGAGAACTTCGAGCACGACGCGCTCGGCCGGCTGCAGCGCTACACGGTGGCTGCGCCTGCGATCAGCGGCCTGGTGCGCACAGTGAGCCTGCAATACAACGCGCTGGGCAGCATCCTCTACAAGAGCGATGTGGGGGCGTACAGCTACGGCGCGCAGGGGGCGAACGCGGTGCGGCCGCATGCGGTCCAGAGCATCGAAGGGGCAGCAGCCAACACCTACGGCTTCGACGCGAACGGGAACATCGCGAGCGCAACAGCGGGCAAATATCGCGGCATCACCTACACCGGCTTCAACCTGCCGGACAGTCAGGCGGGTGTGCAAGGCCCGGCGGGCGGGCCGAGCTACGTGTGGAGCTACGACGAGGACCATGCGCGCATCCGCGAGGTGCGGACGATTCCGAATGGCACCAATGCCGGCACGCGCACCACGTGGTACCTGCACCCGGACAACACCGGCGGATTGGCCTTCGAGAGCGAGGTCAATTCACCGACAAGCCCGAGCGCGGCGAACCCAACGGTCACGAGCAACCGTCACTACCTGAGCGCAGGCGGCCAGAGCCTCGGGGTGTTGGTCTCGACTGGAGCGCTGCCGGTGCTCGGATCCACGCAAACCGCACCACCCGTGCAGTCGAGCCTGAGCGCGGTGAAGCTGGAGTACTGGCACAAGGATCACCTGGGCAGCGTCGCGGCAACGACGGATCACAACGGTGACGTGACGGCCCGCGATGCGTATGACCCGTTCGGCAAGCGCCGCTTCGCGAACGGCAACTACGACGCCGCCGGCACGCTCGTCATCGACTGGAGCTCGGCCGTCAACAGCGGCACCGACCGAGGCTTCACCGGCCACGAGCAGCTCGACGATATCGGGCTCACGCACATGAACGGGCGACTGTACGACGCGACGATCGGGCGCTTCCTGTCGCCTGACAAGTTGGTGACCGACCCCAACGAGTTGCAGGCCTACAACCGCTACAGCTACGCAAGAAATGACCCGCTGGCGCGCGTTGACCCGAGCGGCTGGGGCGATTTCCCCGACAAGACCTGGGACCCTGAGGCGTACGTGATGGAGCAGGTGAACATCACCGGAACTGCGGTTCCGACGCTTCCCGCACCGAACCTGACCTGCACGTCGTCGTGCATGGGAGGTCTCTTCAGAGCGGGGCCGCCGACGTTCGTGCTGATGGCCGCACCCGGCACGCCAGCTCAAAAGTCGTTCCAACAAGGCCTGAACGCAGGGGCCGCCAAAACCACGAGAGTGGTTGGCGGCATTCGCGAGTACGTCCACAAGGAGGCCGAGAACGGATCAGTGCTGTGGAAGATGGTTGATGCGGTATTGTCTGTGGGTGACTCGCCTGAACAAGCGGCCGACGGGTTGTCGACCGAGGCAGGCAATGAGAAGGGTTGCATCTATTGTGTCAAGGGCGATAAAACCAGTTCTGGAAAGGACTATGTTGGTTCGACGGACGATATGGACCAACGCAAGCGAGACAAGTCAGACGGCCGTGACCGGGAGGGTGCCGAAGTGGTTGATACTTATCCGAAAGGCGACCGAGATACTCGTCGTACCAAGGAGCAGCAAGCGATCAATGATCGCGGTGGTGTCGATGAGCTTGATAACAAGCGCAACGAGGTCGCACCCAAGAAATGGGACAACAGGGGTATCACTCCCCCTCCTAGCAACTGAGGAAATGATGATGAATGAACGTCCGATTCCCGAAGCCGCTATGCGCGACGAAGACGCAGTTGAAATGCTGCGAGTGTGGATCGCAGAGAAGAAAATTCACTGCTCCATGAAAGTCGGCATGTACCGTGAAACGATGAATATTCAAGAAGAGCGTGCGTGGGGCACCATCTTGGCGGACGTTGCCAAGCATTTGGCAAATGCTCTGGAATCAGGGTATGCGACCAATGCGGCCGAATCGCTGCAGAAGATTCGTGACAGCTTTGTCAGGGAGTTGGATGCGTCAACATCCGAAGCCAAAGGTGGATTCGTTCAGAGGCACTGATTGCGAGGCTCGCGACGCTACACCGATGGTCGTGCTGAACTGATCGGCCGTGGTCTGCGCAGCTTGGCGGCACGAACCGGCTGATCGTCACCGACACCGAGTACGGCGACCTGGGCCAGGTGGTGCTGCAGACGCAGCCGTACTTTCTGGACAGCGGCTCGTCGACGAGCACGGGTAGCGCCGACGTGGGCTTGTCGCGCACCGAGTACGACGCGCTGGGCCGGGTGGTTCGCATCTACACCGCCGACAGCCAGGGCAGCCA
>NZ_JBFUGN010000809.1:0-2849 GCF_056402895.1 Rhizobacter sp. P3_B12
CACGAGGGCAGCCCGCGGTGCTGCGCCTCGTTGCGCAGCAGCGCCAGCATGGCCTGGTGGCCGCGGTGGACGCCGTCGAAGTTGCCGATCGTGAGGGCGCAGGCATCGGCGATGCCGGGATGATGGAAACCGCTGAAGACGCGCATGGGCGGGCATTATCCGTCGCGGCGCAGCGGGCCGCTCGCGGTGCCACCCCCCTTGGATCAGCGCTTGCGCTCCAGCTGTTCCCGCTCCGCCGCGCTGACCCAGCGCCACGCACCGCTCGGTACGCCTTTCAGCGTCAGCTCGCCGAAGTCGCTGCGGTGCAGGCCTTCCACCCGGTTGCCCACCGCGGCCACCATGCGCTTGACCTGGTGGTACTTGCCTTCGGTCAGCGTGAGCCGCAGCGTGGTTTCGCCAGTCGCCTCGCAGGCCGCGGCGCGCACCGGCGCCGGGTCGTCGTCGAGCACCACGCCGGCCAGCAACTGCGCCACCTGCCCGGGCGTCACCTCGTGCTTGGCCGTCACCTCGTAGACCTTCGGCACATGGTGCTTCGGCGAGGTCAGGCGGTGGATCAGCGTGCCGTCGTCGGTCAGCAGCAGCAGGCCGGTGGTGTCCTCGTCGAGCCGGCCGACCGGCTGCACGCCGCGGTTGCGCAGCGGCGGGGGCAGCAGGTTCAGCACGCTCGGATGGTGCTTGGGCTTCTGCGAGCATTCGTAGCCGGTCGGCTTGTGCAGCAGCACCAGCGCCTTCTCGTGGAAGCGCCAGTCGCGGCCCTGCACCGTGAACACCAGGCCCTCGGTGTCGACCTCTTCGGCCGGCTCCTCGATGACCCGCCCGCCGACCGACACCAGCCCGTGCCCGATCAAACCCTCGCATTCGCGGCGCGTGCCGAAGCCCTGGGAAAACAACACCTGCGACAAGCGCATCGACGATCTCTTTCGTTCAGGAATGGAGTTCGAGCAGCACGATGTGCCCGCCGGCGCACGGCCAGGCGCGGCCGACGATGCGCTCGCCGTTGAATTCTCCGGCCACCGCGCGGCCTGCGGTGTCGGTGACCTTCACCGCGGCCAGCGACAGGCCCGGCACGCCCGGCGGCAGCCCGGCCGGTGGATGGCCGTCGAGCAGGATGCGATCGCGCGGCACGCCGAAGTAGCCGCGCGGGCGGCTCAGCTGCACCAGCGAGAGTGCCTCGCGGTCGGGCGCCGGCGCGGCCACCGGGTCGGCGTCGGCGTCCACATCGGCCAGGCGCATCGCGCGCAGGTGCACCAGCGACGACGAGCGCGCGAACGGCGAGCGGTAGAGGTGCGTCGTGTCGTGGCCGGCGGCGGTGATGACGAACTCCAGCGGCGTGCGCGGGTCGGTCGCGAGCGGTCCCCAGGCGCCGTCCGGGCCGACGGTGTGGCGGTACAGCGGCGCACCGATGCGTTCGCCGGTGTCCGGATCGGTGGCGTGCACCTCGACGGTGGCACCGGCCAGCGGCAGGTTGTCGGGCACCGCGGCCTGCGGGTGCAGGCCGGAGACGGTGCCGGAGAGCTCGATCGCGGTGTCCGCGGGCACCGGCTGCACGGTGCCGGGCGTGCGGCCGGTGAGAAAGCGCCACATCGCGTCGAAGGCGGCCGGGCCGAAAGAAGTCTCACGGTGATCGATGCAGGCGATCACGACGTTGTGCGCTCCGCGCAGCGCCGGGCCGTCGGCATCGACGCCGGTCGGCCGGCCCGGCGCGCCGATCCACAGGCCATCGGGTTGCGCGTACTTGTCGAGGCCGTCGGAGCGAATCGTCATCCAGCGCGGGCCGGGCGTCGTCTCGTCGGCACCGCTGCCGTTCAGGCGCTGCAGGAACGGCCCGGCGCCGTTGAACTCGTTGCCCGGCCGGAAGCCGGCATCGGCCCACACGCCGTGGTTCGGCGTGCCACCGAGGATGGCGTGCGATACGCGTGCTGCGCCGCCGTTGGCGATGAAGTTGCGCACCGCGAAGCCGCCGCGCGAGTTGGCGATCAGCACCACCCGCGCCACGCCATGCCGGCGGCAGGCCTGCTCGACCGCGTCGGCCACGCAGCGCCGCGCGTCGTCGCTGGAACTGCGGCCGGGCTGCGCGATGCCGTCGTCGTCGCGTGCCAGCGGGCAGGGCATGTCGATCGCCTGCAGCCGCTCGCGCGGCCAGCCGTTGCTCTCGAAGCGCCAGACGGTGGTCAGCCACAGCGCGGCGGTGTCGCCGTTGCCGTGCACGAAGACGATGGGTGGGAAGGCGCCGGTCGGGGTGTCGCTCATGCCGGCAGGCCCAGGTCGCGCGCGGCGGGATACGGGCCCCAGGCGGTGGCGGCCTCGATGGCGCGCACGACGGCCCGGGCCGTCGCCTCGGCCGCCATCGTGCCGAGCAAGGTGGGATGGGCGCTGCGGCCGCTGGCACCGGTGGCGAGCGCGAACAGCGTGTCGCCGTCACTCTGCGTGTGGACCGGGCTGATGCTGCGCGCGAGCCCGTCGTGCGCGGTCTGCGCGAGCTTGCCGGCCTGGGCCTTGGTCAGCACCGCATCGGTGCCGACCACGCCGATCGTCGTCGCGGCGCCGGCTTGCATCGGCTGCGGCAGTTCGCCGCGCAACAAGGCCTGCGTGGTGTCGAGCAGGCTGCGGCCGTCGGCGCTGCGCGCGCCGGCCAGCACGCGGCCGCTGCGCGGATCGATCACGTCGCCGACCGCGTTCACGGCGACCCACGCGCCGACCGTGATGCCGTCCACCGTGACGCAGGCGTGGCCGAGCCCGCCGCGCATCGCGCGGCCGAGCCCGAACAGCTTGCCGACCAGCGCACCAGCACCGGCGCCGACGTTGCCCTCGGCGCAGGGCGCGTCGCTCGCCGCCTTGCAGGCGGCGTA
>NZ_JBFUGN010000810.1:0-2845 GCF_056402895.1 Rhizobacter sp. P3_B12
TGCGTGCGCCGGTGCAGGCCGCGGCCGAGCTGCTGCTGACGCACCTGTCGCTGCCGGTCGGCGTGGCCGATGCGATCCGTCATCAGCAGGACCGGCTCGCCGGCATCGCGCTGCCCGACGGCCTGGACGCCGCGCTCAAGCCGGCCCTTCAACACGCCATCGGCACTGCCTTCGTGAGCGGCTTCCGGCAGGTGATGGCCGTCTGCGCGGCGCTCGCGTTGCTCAGCGGATTGAGCGCCGCGTGGATGATCGGCCGCGGGAAGCAGCGATGAACGCATTGCGCGGCCTTGCCTGGCTGCTGTWGCTGCAAGCCACCGGCGAGGCCATCGCCCATGCGCTGGCGTTGCCGATCCCCGGTCCGGTGATCGGCCTCGCGCTGCTGCTGGCCCTGCTGCGCTGGCCGGCCGTGCGTGCGCCGGTGCAGGCCGCGGCCGAGCTGCTGCTGACGCACCTGTCGCTGCTGTTCGTGCCGGTCGGCGTCGGCGTGATCACGCACCTCGACCTGGTGTCGCGCTGGGGCTGGCAGCTGCTGGTCGTGGTGTGCGTGTCGACCTGGATCGGCATGGCGGTCACCGGCCTCGTGCTGCGTGCGTTGTTGCGGTCGCCACCGGATTCACAAGTGCCGCGCGATGGCTGACTTCGTGCAGCTCTGGGTCTACCTGTCGACCACGCCGCTGTTCGGGCTGACGGCCACGCTCGTGACCTACGTGCTGGTGCAGGCCGGCCACGAGCGCGTCGGCCGCGCCGCGTGGGCCAATCCGGTGCTGTGGTCGGTGGTCGTGATCGGTTGCGTGCTGCTCGCGACGAAGACGCCCTACCCGACCTACTTCGCCGGCGCGCAGTTCGTGCACGTGCTGCTGGGGCCGGCGGTGGTCGCCCTCGGCTGGCCGCTGTGGCTGCGGCGGCACGAGATGCGGCGCCGCGGCGTCGCGCTGGTCATCGCAGCGCTGGCCGGCGGCAGYGCGGCCGCGGCCAGCGCGGTCGCGATGGGCCTCGCGTTCGGCATGCCCGCCGATGTGGTGCGCTCGCTGGCGCCGAAGTCGGTCACCGCACCGGTGGCGATGGGCATCGCCGAGCAGATCGGCGGCGTGCCGGCCCTGGCGGCGGTGTTCGCGGTGCTGACCGGCATGGCCGGTGCGCTGTCGGCACGCTGGCTCTTCAACGCGCTCGGGTTCACGGACTGGGCGGTGCGAGGCTTCGCGCTCGGCACCACCTCGCACGGCATCGGTGCGGCCCGCGCGCTGCAGGTCAACGACGAGGCCGGTGCCTACGCCGGCATCGCGCTCGGGCTGCAGGTGGTGCTGGCGGCCTTGCTGATGCCGCTGGTGTTCAGGCTCGTCGCGAGCTGACGGTACGCGTGCGGGAGCGCAGCAGCAGCATCGCAGCGGCACCCGCGAACATCGCCGCCATGCCCCACGCGTAGTCCGCATACACGAGCGCGCACGAACCGCACATGAAGCCGGCGCTCAGGTAAAGGTTGTCCTCGTCACGCCGTTGCGCCCACAGCGCCGAGCCGATCGCCGCCAGCGCCAGGTAGATGCCGAACCCGAACGCCACGGTGATCGCGGTGTCATCGTTCAGCGAGAACGGATCCCAGTCCTTCAACTGCGCGTCGCCTCGAGAAGGCTGCGCGAGCCACCCCAGGCGATCGAGCGTCTCCAACAAGTAGCCGGCATGCATGWCGACGGAGATCTGCAGGTGCTTGACGCAGGCGAGCAGCCACAGCGCCAGCAAGCCGATCAGGATCGAATTGATGCCATGGAGGTTGCGGCGAGACATGCCGTGGATGGTAGGCGACGCCTCGAGTCCTGCGATGCATCCCAGCGGCCTTGACAGGATCATCCAACATACTGGATGATTATTCCAATGGAAGACGAGACGACCTCCTCCCTCTCCGATCGCATCGCGCAGAACGTGCGCGAGCGGCGCGCCGCGCGCGGCCGGTCGCTCGACGAGCTGGCCACGCACTGCGGCGTCAGCCGCTCGATGATCTCGCTGATCGAGCGTGGCGAAAGCAGCCCGACGGCCGTCGTGCTCGAGAAGCTGGCCACCGGCCTCGGCGTGCCGCTCGCGTCGCTGTTCGAGGCGCCCGGTGCCGACGCCGCGCCGGTGTCGCGCCTGGCCGACCAGCTGCTGTGGCGCGACCCGGCCTCGGGCTATGTGCGGCGCAACGTCTCGCCGCCCGGCTTCGCGTCGCCGATCCAGATCGTCGAGGTGGCCTTCCCGGCCGGCGCGCGCGTCAATTACGAGACGGCCGCGCGCACGCCGCGCGTGCACCAGCAGGTGTGGGTGCTCGAAGGCAGCATCGCGATCGCCCTCGGCGACGAGCGGCACCGCCTGAACGCCGGCGACTGCCTCGCGATGGTGCTGGACCGCCCGATGAGCTACCACAACCCGACGCGCAAGCCGGCCCGCTATGCCGTCGTGATCACAACCGAAACCGCCCCCTGGAGATGAGATGCCCTCCCCCGACCTGACCGTGCGACGCCTCGCCACCCTGACACCGGCCGACATCGATGCGCTGTCCGCGGTGCTGATCGACTGCGTCGAAGGCGGCGCATCGGTCGGCTTCATGCGGCCGTTCGCCCCGGAGCGCGCGCAGGCCTTCTGGCGCCGCGTGGCCGAGGGCGTCGCCGGCGGCGAGCGCGCGCTGCTGGTCGCGGAAGACGCGCAAGGCATCGTCGGCACCGTGCAGCTGGTGCTCGACCAGCCGGACAACCAGCCGCACCGCGCCGACCTCTGCAAGATGCTGGTGCACCGCCGCTCGCGCCGCCAGGGCACCGGCGCGGCGCTGATGCGGGCGGCGGAGGCGCTGGCGCGCGAGCACGGCAAGACGCTGCTGGTG
>NZ_JBFUGN010000811.1:0-2844 GCF_056402895.1 Rhizobacter sp. P3_B12
TCACGATCTCCTGCACGCCCTTCTCGCCGGCGCGCTGCACCAGTTCGTCCATCGACGCGATGAAGCTCTCGCCGCCTTCGAGCGAGAAGCGCTTCTGGCCGACGAACTTGGTGTGCAGGTAGCGCTCCAGGCCTTCGGAGGCGGTCAGGCGGTTCAGGATCTGCTTCTTCTGCTCGGCCGTGAAATTGGGCTTGGAGCGGATCGACTCGAGCCGCTGCTGCCACCAGCGCTTCTCGGGCTGGTCGGTGATGTGCATGTACTCGGCGCCGATCGAGCTGCAGTAGGTCTCGCGCAGCGCCTGCACGATCTGGCGCAGCGTCATCTGCTCGGCGGTGGTGAAGTAGGTGTTCGTCGCGCTGAACGAGATGTCCATGTCGGACTCGCTCAGGTCGTAGAACGCCGGCTCCAGCTCGGGGATCTTCGGGCGCTCGACGCGCTTGAGCGGGTCGAGGTCGGCCCAGCGCGAGCCGAGGAAGCGGTAGGCGGCGATCAGCGACTGGACGTGGACCTGCTTGCGGGCGACCGCGAGGTCGGCGCCGCTGGCCTTGTTGCCGAAGGCGTTGGCCTTGGCGCGTTGAGCGAACGATTCGACGACCGGTGCGTGCGGAACGTCGGCAGCCGACGAACCGTCGGCGGCAGGAACGTGCTGGAGGGCGTCGAAGTAGGCGCGCCAGTTGTCAGGCACCGAGCCCGGGTTGTCGAGGTAAGCCTCGTACATCTCTTCGACATAGGGCGCATTGCCCCCGAACAGGTACGAGTTCGACCTGTATTCCTGCATCATTTCGCTCACCTTTCACACCGGTTTCCGGTGCTGTAGTGGGTTGAGAAACCTTCCGCGACACGGCTAGACCGGCTGGCGGATTGCGACCCGCCTTGACTGATTTACCAGCAAGGGGACGGGAAGGACCTGAAAGTCACGGGCGCGACTGTAACACCGTTGGAATTCTGCGGTCTACCTCGTGGGATCGGCGAGTTTCCTGCGGACGCTGGCCCGGCTGATCGCCGTCGGCCAGGGCTGCGACTACGAGGTCGAGCGGGACGTCGAGGTTTCGCCGGAGCGTCAGAACGCCTCGTCGTGACTGGAGCGCGCCCACAGGTCGAGCCCGCCATCCTGCGCATGCCGGTCGATCTCGGCCAGTTCCTGCGCGCTGAACTCCAGCCGTGACAGGGCTGCGACGTTCTCGCGCAACTGCTCGGGCCGGCTGGCGCCGATCAGCGCGGTCGTCACGCGCGGGTCGCGCAGCACCCAGGCCAGCGCCATCTGCGCGAGCGATTGCCCGCGCCGCTGCGCGATCGCCCGCAGCGCCCGCACGCGCTCCAGGTTGGCACTCGACAGGTGCTCCGCCTTCATCGAGCCACCACCCGGCTTGTTGATGCGCGCATCCGCCGGGACGCCGTTCAGGTACTTGTCGGTCAGCAGCCCCTGCGCGAGCGCGCTGAAGGCGATGCAGCCGGCGCCCTCGCCCTCGAGCGTCGAGAGCAGCTCGCCCTCGATCCACCGGTTCAGCAGGCTGTACGACGGCTGGTGGATCAGCAGCGGCACGCCGCGCTCGCGCAGCAACTTCGCCATCTCGGCCGTCTTGCCGGCCGAGTACGACGAGATGCCGACGTACAGCGCGCGCCCGGACTGCACCGCGGTCGCGAGCGCCGAGGCGGTTTCCTCGAGCGGCGTCGCGGCATCGAAGCGGTGCGAGTAGAAGATGTCGACGTAGTCCAGGCCCATGCGGCGCAGGCTCTGGTCGAGGCTCGCGAGCACGTATTTGCGCGAGCCGCCGCCCTGCCCGTACGGGCCCGGCCACATGTCGTAGCCGGCCTTGGTGGATATCACCAGTTCATCGCGGTAGGCCTTGAAATCCTCGCGCAGCAGGCGCCCGAAGTTGGTCTCGGCGCTGCCGTAGGGCGGGCCGTAGTTGTTGGCGAGGTCGAAGTGGTTGATGCCGAGGTCGAAGGCGGTGCGCAGCAGCGCGCGCTGCTCGGTGAGCGGCGTGGCATCGCCGAAGTTGTGCCACAGGCCGAGCGACARCGCCGGCAGCTTCAGGCCGCTGCGGCCGCAGCGGCGGTAGGTCATGGTCTCGTAGCGGTCGGCCGCGGCGGTGTAGGTCATGGTTCCAGGCGTGTCATCTGACGAAGTCGTACAGCGGTGCATTCTTGTCGACGATGTGCACCGTGAACAACTTCAGGGGCATCTCGCCGACCACCTTGAAGCTGCCGTGCTGCACGTCGCGCAGGTTCAGCCCGGTCAGGCCGGTGGGCATCATCGACGCATCCTTGCCGGGCGCCTGCACCATCGCGCCCTGCAGCACGTGGAAGGCCTCCACGCCGTGGTGCACGTGCAGGTTGCTGCTCTGGCCCGGCTTCAGCTCGACGATCGACGCGATCACCTCCATGTTGGGCGTGCCGCTCAGGTCGGCGCGCTTCTGCTCGGCGCGCTGCGGCGAATCGGTGAGCGTCTGCGCGGTGAGGCCGGTGGCCAGGCCGAGCGCGAACACCAGGGCACCTGACAGCGTCAGTGTCAGCCGGGTCATCTTCATGGCGAATCTCCTCGCGCGACATGCGCTGCGGCACTGTGCGCGCCCTGGCGCGATGGCGTCAATCGGGAATGCCATCGGGCTGGCCGGCATGGCACTAGACTCGCGGGACGGCGGCCCGCCGGGCCAGGCCCAGAGCTCCCGCGCATTCACTGCCAACGACAATGAACCCAACAGCTCAAGCAACACAAGGTAGACCGACATGAGGCTTGATTCCGTCCACCTCGTCAACTACCGATGCCACGAAAGCCTGAAGGTCGACTTCAATGCGGGCTTCAATGTCATCGTAGGCGTCAATGGCAGCGGCAAGACGTCG
>NZ_JBFUGN010000812.1:0-2841 GCF_056402895.1 Rhizobacter sp. P3_B12
GGTGTACGGATTGCGCAGCGACTGACCTTCGCCGAAGACGTTCTGGAAGCGCAGGATGGTGCTGCGCACGCCCAGGCTGGCCGCGGCCGAGCTCACCAGCAGTTCCTGCGCGGCCTTGGTGGCGGCGTACACCGAGCCGGGCGAGAACGGTGACGACTCGGGGGTGGCGATTGCGGTCAACAAGCCACCGCCCGAGGCGGTCGGGTTCCATTGGCCGCCGGCCAGCTGGGCCGCGGTGCGGGCCGCGGGCAGCACCCGCTCGCCGGGGCGCGACGCGTCTTCGTAGGCGCCTTCGCCATAGACGCTGCGGCTGGAGGCCAGCACCATCTGGCGCGGCCGCCGGGCGCAGCGTGAGATCGCTTCCAGCACGGCTGCAGTGCCGAGGTCGTTGACGCTCACGTACTGCTGGATCTGGTACATCGACTGCGCGGTGCCTGTCTCGGCGGCCAGGTGGTAGACGGCATCGCTGCCGTCGAACAGGTCGCTGCGGTGGGCGAGCTCGCGCACGTCGGCGCGTACCACGAGCGCGCCGTCGGGCGCGCCGACCTGCGGCAGATCGCCGTGGATCTGCGGCGTGATCGCATCGATCAACGTGACCCCGTGGCCTTCGGCGATGAGCCGCCGCGCCAGTTTCTGGCCAATGAAACCCAACCCACCGGTGATGACGACTTTCAAGAACCCGACTCCCATGCAATGCGACCGATGACTCGGTGGAATGAATACGTGCTGAAGGCTGCCAGCGTGAGTGCCTGTACTGCGGCGCAGGTGTACAAGGTGCTCACCAGGCTCATGGACAGCCAGGATGCCAGTCCTACGACGGCCCCTTGCAGGAGCAGCGAAGTGCCGGAAAAGGCCAGGAGGATGCGGGAAAGGCCCCGCGCCCTCAGAAGATATTCCTGGCAATCGCTGGCAAGGACCGTACTGTAGACGACGACCGCTAGCACCAGCGGCGCCGCATCGGCGTACTTCGCGAGCGACGGCACGAACGAAATGGCCAGGTCCCAGTAGGGCAGCAGCAGCACCGCGGCCAGCGCATAGCCGATGTTCGGCAGTGCGAACCACGCCTGTGTCTGGAGCAGCAGGCGCCACTCGCCCGGTTTCACGCGCGCGAGCGCATGCCCGAACAGTTGCGTGGTCACCGACAGGAACAGTGAGCAGGGGAGCTGGGCGATCAGCGCGAAGAAGAACAAGCCGGTGTCGTGCAGGCCGTACGCGAGCGGCACGAGCAGCCGAAGAAGCGACGAATTGCCGAACTGGACGAGGCGGGCGAGCCAGAGCGTGAGCTGCTCCGTGTCCAGGCGCTTGCGCGGCCAGCGCAGCCGCAGGACGTGGCGGATGCGCAGTTCCCTGGAGTGCAGGAAGAATCCCGTGACGAGCACCGCGGCCGCGAAATCGATCCCGACCACCTGCAGCGGCGCTGCCGGGTGCAGCAGCATCAGCATCAGCACCGAAGGCAGGTTGCGGACCATCATGAAGACCGCCAGCCGACTGTGCGCCCGCTGCATCCGCAGCAGCAGGTCCAGGCAGGCGGTCGCGTACTGCACGACGAAGAGTGGCAACAGCATCCACAGGCGGGGATCCGGCGTGTCGACCAGCAAGGCATACAGCGCCAAGAGCAAGCACACGGCCCCGGCGACGATCGACAACACCAGCAACTCGGTCCGCGAGGAAGCGATCAGTCGCTTGCGCGTGCCGAAAGCAGAGGCCGGCGCCGAGAAGCCTTTGATCATCACGCTCAGGTACGCGGGAAACGGCACCAGCACCAGCAGCAGCGAGGCCAGCGCAACGAGCGATCCGTAGAGGCCGAAGTTGGCCACCGACAGCGAGCTGGCGACGAAGTACTGCTTGAGCAGTCCCGAGGCGACGAACACCCCGTTGGCGGCGAGGCCGGATGCAAAGATGCGCAGCATGGAACGGCTAGCGACGATGCGTCGGCGCGTCGGGCGCCGGGACGGGGCGCGATGGCGAAGGAGCCCACAGATGCCGGAATGAATCAGCCATCGTCAGCTGATGGCGCTCCAGGTGCTGCGCCAGCCATTCGGCGCGCTCAAGCCGCTGTGCCTCGGGCTCGGCCAGGCGCTGTTCCAGCAGGGTGTGCAGCGTGTGCTCGTCCGCGAAGACGAACTCGTCGATCCGCGCGCCGAACACCAGCGCGCTGTCGGCGCACACCACCTGCACCGGCGCGCCGGCATAGCTGATGATTTCGCTGGAACGCGGGTAGAGCGCGGCGTCGCCGGATTTCGAACCGCAATCGAGATTCACGGCCGCTGATTCGTACAGGTCGAGGCGGGCCTGCAGCGAGTACGCCGCCGGTTGCGAAGCGAGGCCGAAGCGTCCCCAGTTCGGGCCGACCAGCTGCAGCCGGTCGCCGAAGGCGAGGCTGACCGATTGGGCGATCCACAGCCGCAGCAGGTTCTTGCAGAGCACGTGGGCCAGCCGCCGCTCGCCGGCCGAGCCGGTGTGGGCGGCCAGCAGGTCGCGGTAGTCCTGCGTCAGGTAGAAGCCGTGGCCGTGCTTGGCGCGCAGGGCCGCGAAGCGCTCCTCCCACCAGTCAGCTCCACCGGGCAGCGAGCTGCTGTTGGTGACGTCGCCGATGAACAGCACCTGCCGGCGTGCCTGGGGGTTTGGCGATCGAAGGTGAAGCTGCGGCGCGAAGCGAAACAACTGCACCGGGTGCTGCGTGTCCTCGAAGAAGCACACGCGCTTCTGCGGGGCCATCTGCAATGCGCGCGGGAATTCATCCGCGTAGTTCCACAGCATGCGCGCGGCATCCGGCCCGAGCAGGCGCGCGAGCCAGGGGACACCGGCGAACCGGTCGCTGATCACCACGGACACCTCGAC
>NZ_JBFUGN010000813.1:0-2840 GCF_056402895.1 Rhizobacter sp. P3_B12
CCATCCTCGCCGAGGACGGGCTCACGAGCGAAGGGCTGTCCAAGAGCGTGTTCGTGAAAGGCCTTGCAGAGGGCATGCGGCTCGTCGAGTCGCAGGAGGGCGTCGATGCGATCGTGATCGACGCGGACGGTGTTCTGCATTACTCCTCCGGTTTGTTGGGCGCCGCCCCGCAACCCGGCAACCCAGGCCGGCAATAGACGACCGGCCGCATCGGAGGCGAGAAGATGAAGTACCCCACAGCAACCCAGGGCCCCGCGAGCGATCGCCGGGCGCACCGAGGCAGCATCCGGTCCGCCGGAGCAGCGCTGCTCGCCACCATGGTCGCGGTCCTCGCGGCCTGCGGCAGCGGCAGTTCCAGCGATTCATCCAGCCTCACGGTGGAAGGCGACGTGCCGCTCGCGTACACGCAGCGCGTCAACACGATGGGCATGAACCCGACCAACGGCGCTCCGTACGCCCAGGGCGGCGACCTGATGATCCGCGAGAAATCCTCGCCGAGCGCGCCCGAGCACAACATCACCCAGAGCATCACCCAGGGCCACGGCGACGTGTCCGACCCCGAGGTGTCGTTCGACGGCAAGAAGATCGTCTTCGCGCTGAAGTGCGAGACCTCCAACACCTCGATGATCAACGGCGCCAAGGCCTGTACCGGGCGCTGGAACATCTGGGAATACGACATGACGAAGAGCGGCCTGACCGGCGGCAGCTTCAAGCGTCTGACCAGCTCCACCGACGGCGACGACGTCGACCCGGCCTACCTGCCGGCCGGCAAGGGCTTCGTGTTCTCGTCGAACCGCCAGGGCACCTCGTTCTTCAACCAGGGCGTCGGCGGCAACCGCTTCGCGCTCGACGAGTACGAGCGCGAGCGCGTCTTCAACCTGCACACGATGGATGCCGCCGGCGGCAGCATCACGCAGATCTCGGTCAACCAGAGCCATGACCGCAACCCGGTCGTGCGCCCCAACGGCGACATCATGTTCTCGCGCTGGGACCACGTCGGCATGCGCAACCACTTCAAGGTGTTCCGCGTGAAGCCCGACGGCACCGACATGTTCGTGCTGTACGGCGCGCACAGCGAGGGCAACAGCTTCCTGCACCCGCGCGACATGGACCCGAAGGGCAAGTTCAAGGGCTTCCTCGCGTCCGACCTGATGCCGCTGTCGCGCACCAAGGAAGGCGGCGGCCTGGTCCTGGTCGACGCGGCCAACTACTCCGAGCAGAACACGCCGGCCAACCCGAGCGTCGCGGCGCAGGGCGGCCAGTACTACCCGACCGAAGAGGCGCTGAACATCGACGGCGGGCTGTCGGCGTACGGCCGCATCACGACGCCGTTCCCGCTGTGGGACGGCACCGACCGCGTGCTCGTCGCCTACCGCCCGTGCGAAGTGACGAAGAACGGCAAGGTGGTGCCGTGCGCCACGCTGACCGATGCCGAGAAGGCGCGCCTGGCCGACGACAACCGGCTGGAGAGCGAGGTCGAGGCCGACGGCGTGAAGGACAACGTGCCGCCGCCGTACGGCATCTACATGTTCGACCCGAACAACTCGAAGAAGGGCCTGCAGCCGATCGCGCCGCCGCCCCCGGGCTTCATGAACACCGACCCGGTGCCGCTGCAGTCGCGCACCGAGCCGAACGCCACCGACCCGACCCCGGTCGACGCCACGCTGGCCGCGCAGAAGCTCGGCCTGCTCGAAGTGCGCAGCGTCTACGACACCGACGGCCTCGGCCGCATGGGTGACCCGGTGATCGCGGCGGCCGACCTGTCGGCCACCTGCACCACCGCGATCGCGAAGACCGCGCCGACCGACCCGCTGGACACGCGTGCCCAGGTCGCCGACATCGTCAAGATGAAGGACCCGGCCAACCCGGCCTACGGCTGCGCGCCGGCCCGCTTCATCCGTGCCTTCCGCGCGGTGGCGCCGAGCCAGGGCATGGGCGTGCGGGCCGCGATCGGCGAGACCGATTTCGAGCCGCAGCAGATCCTCGGCTACGCGCCGATCGAGCCGGACGGTTCGTTCAAGCTGCAGGTGCCGGCCGACACCCCGATCGGGCTGGCGGTGGTCGATGCCGAAGGCCGTGCCTTCCAGACCCACACCAACTGGATCCAGGTCCGCCCGGGCGAACGCCGCACCTGCGACGGCTGCCACAGCCCGCGCCGCGGCGGCGCGCTGAATTCCGGTGCGGTGGCCAACACCATCCCGTCGGGCTGGTTCGACAACCTGGCGAGCGCCCACCAGTCGGGCGAGACGATGGCCGGCACCCGCACGCGCCTCGACCCGAACGTGCTGAAGCTGATGACCGACATGGTCTCCACCGACACCTGGGCCGACACGGCCAAGGCCGGCGTGACCGCGCGCAATCCGATCAGCATCAAGTACAAGAACAACACCGATTCGAAGGACGACCTGCTGACCGCCGCCCCGGTCGACGGCGTCATCAACTACCCGGACCACATCCAGCCGATGTGGACGGTCAGCCGCGGCACCAACGGCGCCGGCACCTGCGTGGCCTGCCACGCCGACCCGGCCAAGCTGGACCTGAGCGCGACGATCGCCGGCACCGGCCGCAGCGCGTCGTACGAGCGCCTGCTGATCGGCGACCCGGTCATCGATACCGCCACCGGCCTGCCGAAGACCCACCTCGAGGAAGGCGTGCCGATGATYGACCGCGAGCCGGCGATGGTCGACACGATGGCCAGCGAAGGCGATGCCCTCGGCATGGGGCGCAAGAGCCGACTGCTGGAGATCCTGTCCGGCGCGACGCTGATGGCCAGCGCCGATGCGCGCACGCTGTACCCGACCCCGGCGGCAGGCGCGCCTGACCACGCGACGCTGCTGACC
>NZ_JBFUGN010000814.1:0-2840 GCF_056402895.1 Rhizobacter sp. P3_B12
TGCGCAGCGCGAGGCCGTCGAGCGTGCCGGGGCGTTCGACCTCGAGGCGCTGCAGCGGCGAGGCCGGCGTGGCGGCGGCGCGGCGCACGAGGCGCGGTTGGTGGCGCGTGCCTGCGCGCAGCGCGACGCGCGGCAGCGGGGCAGGCGACAGCAGCTCGGCCAGCAGCGCATCGATGTCATCGGGGTCGGCCGCGTCGGTGTCGATCGCGCGCAGCGGGAATTCGGGATGCTCGACGGCCAGCACGCCGAGGAAGGCCCAGGCGCCGGCCGCGGCCGACGAGGCCGGTGCCTCGTGCGGAAGCACCGGCTGCGCGTTCTGCGTGACGAGCCACAGCGCGACGGCGGGCGCGTCGGCATCGGCGGCCAGCGCCTGCAGCACGTGCAGCAGCGAGCCGCTGGCGCGCAGTTCGGCGTCGTCGGCGGTGCCGGCATCGAAGCCGGGGGTGTCGAGGCTCCACAGCGAGACCACCGCGCGCGGCGTGCCATGCGAGCGCCAGTCGGCGACGACGGATTGCATCTGCGCCGCATCGTGCGGGTCGACGGACCAGCGGTTCGATTCGAGCCGCTGGAAGCGCTCGCCGGCGAGGACTTCGGTACAGCGGGCGCCGCGGGATTCGAGCGCCTGGCGCAGGGTGGCGGCAAGGCCGCTGGCGTCGCTGAGGAGCAGCCAGTCGCCTTCCGCACCCCCCTCCGTTCGCCCTGAGCCTGTCGAAGGGTCGGGCTGAGCCTGTCGAAGCCCTGGCTCCACCGCGCGCTGCGGCACCAACCCTTCGACACGGGCCTTCGACAAGCTCAGTCCCTGCTCAGGGCGAACGGGGATGGGGCGAACGGGGATGGGGCCAACGGGGATGGGGCCCATGGAGATTGGCGGGGCAGGCCGCCACCGCACCTCGTACACCCCATCCTCCGCGCCCCCACCCGCCAGCGTGCGCGCATCGGTCGCCGCGAAGCGCACGCCGCGCAGCCGCGCGACCGGCGCGCCCTGCTCGTCGATCAAGTCGATGTCCGCCCCCGCCTCGCCGCGCAGCACCGCGAGCGCCTGCACGCGCGCCAGGCCCGGACGCAGCAGCTCGACCTGCTCGATGCCCATCGGCGCCCACAGCGTCGTCGGCACGCCCTGCGCGGCCACCGCGCACAGCTGCAGCGCGCCGTCGAGCAAGGCCGGGTGCAGACCGAACGCCGCGGCCTGCGCTTCGACCTCGGCCGGCAGCACCAGCGATGCCCGCGCCCAACCGCTGCCGCGCTGCACCGCATGCAGGTTGCGGAAGGCCGGGCCGAATGCGACGCCGAGCGCCTCGAAGCCGGCGTAGATCTCGCCCGACGATACATAGGTGGCGCCGCCCGCCGACTGCAGCGCCTCTGGCGACGGCGCATCACCCACCGCTGCCGTGCACACGCGCTGCCACGTCTCGTCATCCAGCGCCTGGTGCAGCTCGACCGCCCCGTCGCGCACGATCGCCTGCCAGTGCGCCATGCCGCTCTCCGGCAGGTACAGCGGCCGCTCGACCGCGAATGCCGACAGCACCCGGCCCCCGACCGCCGCGCGGCACACCTCGAGCATCGCCGCCGCCGGCATCAGCAGGCGCCCGCCGATGCGGTGCTCGTGCAGCGCGCCGGCATCGCCGACCGACCACTGCGCATCGAACACGGTGGCCGTGGTGGCCGGCGTCGACAGCTTCGTGCCGAGCAGCGGATGAATCCCCCGACGCGAGGACGGCACCACCGCAGCCACCGGCGTCGGCCGCAGCCAGAAACGCTTGCGCTGCCACGGATAGCGCGGCAGGTCGACCACCTCGCCGCCCTCGCCCGCCACCGCCTCGGCATCGAGCGTGTGGCCATGCACGTGCAGCGCGGCGGCCGCCTGCAGCAGCGATTCGCGCTCCGGCCGGCCGCGGCGCAATGACGCGAGCACCTGCCCCGTCGCACCGGCCGCCGCCAGGCTCTCGGCGATCGACGCGCTCAGCACCGGGTGCGGCCCGATCTCGAGGAAGCTGCCGAAGCCGTCGCCGGCCATCGCGGTGATCGCCGCATGCAGCCGCACCGGCTCGCGCACGTTGCGGCCGAAGTACACGCCGTCGAAACGCTGCCCGGTCGCGAGCCCGCCCAGCACGGTCGAGTACACCGGCACCGCCATCGGCTGCGACGGCACATCGGCCAGCAGCCCGGCCAGCGTCTGCTGGAACGGCGCCATCTGCGCGCTGTGGAAGGCGTATTGCACCGGCAGCATGCGGTGCGAGATGCCGCGCCGCGTCAGCGCCGCCAGCAGTTCGTCGAGCGCCGCCGGCTCGCCCGACAGCACGATGCTGCGCGGGCCGTTGACGGCACCGAGCGCCAGGCGATCGCCGTAGGGCTTCAGCAGCTGCACGGCCTCGTCTTCGGCCAGGCTCGCCTGCGCCATGCGGCCGGTGCCGGTGGCCTGCTGCATCACGCGGCCGCGCTGGCACACCACGCGCACCGCATCGGCCAGGCCCAGCACGCCGGCCACGTGCAAGGCCGCGATCTCGCCGACGCTGTGGCCGACCACGCCGTCGGGCACGATGCCCCAGCTGCGCCACAGCGCCGCCAGCGCGACCTGGATCGCGAACAGCGCCGGCTGCGCGACCTCGGTGTCGGCGAGCCGCGACCCGGCCTCGTCCTTCGCCAGTTCCGCGTGCAGCGACCAGCCGGTCAGCGGCTGCATCAAGGCATCGCAGGCCTCGATCACATCGCGGAACACCGGCTGCGCGGCGATCAGCTCGCGGCCCATCGCGAACCACTGCGGGCCCTGCCCGCTGAACACGAACGCGAGCCGCGGCACGCCTTCGCCCGGCACGCGGCCGCTGGCGACGGCGGGCGAGACC
>NZ_JBFUGN010000815.1:0-2838 GCF_056402895.1 Rhizobacter sp. P3_B12
AACCCACTCTGCTCCGTTCCCTCGTCCTCTCCATGCTCGCCCTGGCTGCCGCCCCGCTGGTCATCGCGCAGCCGCAGCCGGGAGAAGACCAGCCCCCGCCGCCGCCCTCGGGCTGGGGCCTGGGCATCGGCGTCGGCTGGCAGCGGCCAGCGTATGCGGGCGTCGAGAACAAGACGCGGGTGCTGCCGCTGATCAGCTTCGAGAACGAGTACGTGCGCGTGCTCGGCCTCGGTGCCGACCTGAAACTGCCGAGCGCCGGGCCGGTGTCGTTCGCGCTGCGCGCGCGCTATGCGCTGGGCGACGGCTACGAATCGGACGACGCGCCGATCCTCGCCGGCATGGCAGAGCGCAAGCCGAGCTTCTGGCTGGGCGGTGCGGTGCAGTGGCGCACCGAGTACGCCAAGCTGTCGGCCGAACTGGCGGGCGATGCGTCGTCGAACAGCAAGGGCACCGAAGCACGCCTCGGGGTGGAGCGCGACTTCCGCTTCGGGCGCTTCATGTTCACGCCGCGCGTCGCCGCCGTCTGGCGCGACGCGAAGTACGTCGACTACTACTACGGCGTGCGGCCGGAGGAGGCCACCGCGTTCCGCCCGGCCTACGAAGGGCGCGCCACCACCAATGCCGAGGTCGGCCTGCGCACGTTCTACGGCTTCTCGATGCGCGACGGCGCGTTCCTCGACGTCAGCGCCACCGCGCTCGGCTCGAGCATCAAGGACAGCCCGCTGGTCGACCGCCGCACGCTGCCGGCGGTGCGCCTGGGTTACCTTTACCGCTTCTGAACGGAGCCCCGCCCTCGATGAACCGTGTCGTGCTGGTCGAAGACCACACCCGCCTGGCCGCGCTGGTCGGCAAGGCGTTGTCGGGCGCGGGCATCGAGGTGGACGCCTTCCAGCGCATCGAGCCGGCCTGGCATGCGCTGGCCGAGGCCGACTATGCCGCGGTGATCGTCGACCGCGGCCTGCCCGACGGTGACGGGCTCGACCTGGTGCGCCGCCTGCGGACGGCCGGGCGCCGTGTGCCCTGCCTGATGCTGACGGCCCGCGACGCGCTGCACGACCGCGTGACGGGGCTGGAGGCGGGCGCCGACGACTACCTGGCCAAGCCGTTCGCGATGGAAGAGCTGGTGGCCCGCGTGCGGGCGCTGATGCGCCGGCCGGCCCAGCTGCAGAGCCTGTCGCCGGAATTCGGCGACCTGCAGCTGAAACCCGAGGCCGGTTGCATGAGCTGCGCCGGCGAATCGGTGACCTTGCCGCCGGCCGAGTTGCAGATCATGCTGAGCCTGGTGCGCGCCGCCGGGCAGACGGTGCGGCGCAGCGCGATGGAGCGCGCGGCCTGGGGCGTCGACGAGGCGGTCACGCCGAATGCGCTCGACGTGGCGCTGCACCGGCTGCGCAAGAAGCTGCCGGCGATCGGCTCGACGCTGGAGATCGTCAACGTGAGGGGGCACGGCTATGCGCTTCGCGCTGCGGATTCCGTCTAGCCTCGCGGCGCAGTTGCTGCTGGCCGCGAGCGGAGGCCTGGTGGTCGTGATGCTGATGGCCGGTGTCGTGCTGGCCGCGCTGCTGATGCAAGGGCCGGCCGACGCGACGCGCCAAGGACTGGAGGACACCGCGAAGCACCTCGAGCGAGGGCTGCGCTTCGACGCGCAGGGGCGGCCGGTGCAGCTGGTGCTGAGCGACAAGCACCGGGCGATGGTCGACGGCCTGCCGAAGGATTTCAGCTACCGCATCCTGGATGCGTTGGGGCATGTGCTGATGTCCGGCGAGGACGGCCCGGCCGCGCAGGTGCTGGCGATGCAGCCGGTGGCCGGCAGCGAGACCGTCACCGCGGTGCCCACCGGCGAGTACACGCTGCACGTGCTGAACCGGCCGCTGCAGCACGCCGGGGAGGACTACGTGATCCAGGTGGCGCGCAGCGACCGGCTGGAGACGGTGCTGCGCCGGGTCGGCGGCGGCATTTTCGTGAAGGGCGGCGCCGTCGCCGCGGTGCTGGCGGTGTGCGTCTTCACCGGCGTCGTGCTGCTGACGCTGCGMCGCCTGCTGGAGCCGGTGCGGGCCGCGTCGGCCGCGGCGGCGGGCATCGGGCCGCACAACCTGAAGGCGCGGCTGGACGGCTCGCGGCTGCCGCGCGAGCTGTCGCCGCTGATCGAGGCCTTCAACCAGGCGCTGGCACGGCTGGAGACGGGCTACCGCGTGCAGCAGGAGTTCCTGGCCGCGGCCGCGCACGAGCTGAAGACGCCGCTGGCGCTGATCCGCGCCGAGGTCGAGCTGGACGAGCAGGGCGGCGAGCGCCGCGAGTTGCTGCTGAAGGACCTGGATTTCATGGCCCGCCAGGTGCACCAGCTGTTGCACCTGGCCGAGGCCAGCGAGGCGCAGAACTACATTTTCGAGCCGACCGACGTGACGCGCACCGTGACCGATGCGGCCGGCCAGCTGGAGCGGCTGGCCGGGCGGCATGCGGTGGCGCTGCAGGTGGAGCAGCCGGCCGCGCCGGTGCGGCTGCAGGCCGACGCGGGGGCCTTGTTCATCCTGGTGAAGAACCTGGCGGAGAACGCGATCCTGCACTCACCGCCGGGCGCGGTGGTGACGCTGGCCGTCGATGCGCAGGGGCTGCGCGTGCGCGACCAGGGCCCGGGCATCGCGGCGGCCGAGCTGCCGCGGCTGTTCGACCGCTTCTGGCGCGGCAGCGGCAGCGGCCACCAGGGCGCGGGGCTCGGGCTGTCGATCTGCCGCGAGATCGCGCGGGCGCACGGCTGGACGCTGGCCGCGGCGAACGCGCAGGACGGGGCCGAGTTCAGCCTGAGCTTTGCCGAGGCTCAGGGCGCCAGCAGGATGTAGT
>NZ_JBFUGN010000816.1:0-2837 GCF_056402895.1 Rhizobacter sp. P3_B12
GCAGAAGATCGCCGCGCGCGGCCTGACCGCGCCCGACGTGGTCGCCGCGATCCGCGAGCAGAACGTGCAGGTGGCCGCCGGCGTGGTCGGCGCCTCGCCCGCCAAGGACGCGCCGTTCCAGCTGTCGGTCAACACCCAGGGCCGCCTGAGCACCGAAGAGGAGTTCGGCGACATCATCATCAAGACCGGCAGCCTCACCGCCAGCGGCGGCGTGATCCGCCTGCGCGACGTGGCCCGCCTCGAGCTGGGTGCCTCCACCTACTCGCTGCGCTCGCTGCTGAACAACAAGCCGGCGGTCGCGCTCGGCCTGTTCGAGGCGCCGCAATCGAACGCGCTGCAGATCTCGACCGATGTGCGCGCGCTGATGGAAGAGCTGAAGAAGGACTTCCCGCAGGACCTCGAGTACGCCATCGTCTACGACCCGACGCAGTTCGTGCGTGACTCGATCTCGGCCGTGATCCACACGCTGCTCGAGGCGATCGCGCTGGTGGTGCTGGTCGTGATCGTGTTCCTGCAGACCTGGCGCGCGTCGCTGATCCCGCTGCTGGCCGTGCCGGTGTCGGTGATCGGCACGATGGCGGTGCTGCTGGGCTTCGGCTTCTCGATCAACACGCTGTCGCTGTTCGGCCTGGTGCTGGCGATCGGCATCGTGGTCGACGATGCGATCGTGGTGGTCGAGAACGTCGAGCGCAACATCGCCAACGGGCTGAGTCCGCGCGATGCCACCATCCAGGCGATGAAGGAGGTCTCCGGGCCGATCATCGCGATCGCGCTGGTGCTGTGCGCGGTGTTCGTGCCGATCGCCTTCGTGTCCGGCCTGACCGGCCAGTTCTACCGCCAGTTCGCACTGACGATCGCGATCTCCACGGTGATCTCGGCCTTCAACTCGCTGACGCTGTCGCCGGCGCTGGCCGCCGTGCTGCTGAAGCCGCATGGCGCCCCGAAGGACAAGCTCGCCCGCGCGATGGACTGGGCCTTCGGTGGCTTCTTCCGCGTGTTCAACCGCTTCTTCGACCGCTCGTCGCACGGCTACACCGGTGGCGTGAAGCGCGTGCTGGCGCACAAGGGCGCGACCCTCGTGGTCTACGTGCTGCTGATCGTCGGCGCGGTGTTCATGTTCCGCATCGTGCCGTCGGGGTTCGTTCCGGCGCAGGACAAGCAGTACCTGGTCGGCTTCGCCCAGCTGCCTGATGCGGCCTCGCTCGACCGCACCGAAGGCGTGATCCGCCGCATGTCGGAGATCGCGCAATCGGTGCCGGGCGTCAAGAGCTCGGTGGCCTTCCCGGGCCTGTCGATCCACGGCTTCATGAACGCGCCGAACTCGGGCATCGTGTTCTACACGCTGGACGATTTCGACAAGCGCAAGGGCGCCAACCTGTCGAGCGGCGCGATCGCGGCCGAGGTGAACAAGCGTCTGGGCGCGATCCAGGACGCCTTCATCATGGTGTTCCCGCCGCCGCCGGTGAACGGCCTCGGCACCATCGGCGGCTTCAAGCTGTACGTCGAAGACCGCGCCAACCTCGGCCCCGACGCGCTGTACCAGGCGGTGCAGGCGCTGCAGATGAAGGCCTGGCAGACGCCGCAGCTGGCGGGCGTGTTCTCGGGCTACCAGATCAACGTGCCGCAGCTGAAGGCCGACGTCGACCGCACCAAGGCCAAGCAGCTGGGCGTGCCGCTGTCGGACATCTTCGACACGATGCAGATCAACCTCGGTTCGCTCTACATCAACGACTTCAACAAGTTCGGCCGCACCTACCAGGTGATCGCGCAGGCCGACGCCTCGTTCCGCTCGGACGCCTCGGCGATCGGGCAGTTCAAGGTGCGCAACGCCGCGAACGAGATGGTGCCGCTGGGCAGCCTGGTGAACGTCAGCAACACCTACGGGCCGGACCGTGTCGAGCGATACAACTCGTACATGGCGGCCGACTTCAACGGTGGCGCCGCACCGGGCGTGTCGTCGGGCCAGGCGCAGGACATCATGGCCAAGCTGGCGGCCGAGACGCTGCCGCGCGGCATCAGCTTCGAGTGGACCGACCTCACCTACCAGGAGATCCTGGCCGGCAACACGCTGGTGATCGTGTTCCCGCTGTGCGTGCTGCTGGTGTTCCTGGTGCTGGCCGCGCAGTACGAGAGCTGGACGCTGCCGCTGGCGGTGATCCTGATCGTGCCGGCGTCGATCCT
Source organism: Rhizobacter sp. P3_B12 (assembly GCF_056402895.1). Classification (NCBI taxonomy): domain Bacteria; kingdom Pseudomonadati; phylum Pseudomonadota; class Betaproteobacteria; order Burkholderiales; family Sphaerotilaceae; genus Rhizobacter; species Rhizobacter sp. P3_B12. Next base: position 2,182 of record NZ_JBFUGN010000816.1, read on the forward strand.
GTGCGCGCTGCTGGGCGTCTACCTGACCAAGGGCGACAACAACATCTTCACGCAGATCGCGTTGTTCGTGCTGGTGGGGCTGGCGTCGAAGAACGCGATCCTGATCGTCGAGTTCGCCCGTGACCTGGAGCACCAGGGCAAGGGCATCGTCGAAGCCGCGCTCGAAGCCTGCCACCTGCGCCTGCGCCCGATCCTGATGACGTCGATCGCGTTCATCATGGGCGTGCTGCCGCTGGTGTTCTCGTCGGGTGCCGGTTCCGAGATGCGCCACGCGATGGGCGTGGCGGTGTTCGCCGGCATGCTGGGCGTGACGCTGTTCGGCCTGTTCCTGACCCCGTTGTTCTACGTGCTGCTGCGCAAGCTCGCGGTGGCGATCGAAGGGCGCTCCGGCGCCGCTGCGGCGCCGGTGGCGCACGAGGCGACCTGAGCGACGACAAGACCATGACACACACATTGTTCAAGACTTCCGCGCTGGTGACGGCGCTGGTGCTGGCCGGTTGCTCGCTGGCCCCGACGGTGCCGCAGCCCGACGTGGGCGTGCCGTCGGCCTACAAGGAGGTGACGGCCGTCGAAGGCAGCTGGAAGGCGGCCGCGCCGTCCGAGGCGCAGCAGCGCGGCGCCTGGTGGGTGACGTTCGGCGATGCGAAGCTGAATGC
>NZ_JBFUGN010000817.1:0-2828 GCF_056402895.1 Rhizobacter sp. P3_B12
GTGTTGACCGGCACCGGCACCAGGCCGGCATACAGCGCACCGAGGAAGGCCACCGGCATGTCCACCGTGTCCAGCATCATCAGCAGCACGCGCTCCTCGCGGCGCAGGCCCAGGCGCAACAGGCCGGCGGCGCAACGCTGCACGCGGTCGGCCAGCTCGCCGTAGCTGAGCCGGCCGTCGTCGTCGATGTAGGCGGTCTTCGTGGCACGGCCCGCGTTGCACTGCAGCAGGTGGGCTGCGACGTTGAATCGTTCGGGCGGCGCCACCACGGCGAGGTTCGCGGGCATGCTGTTCTCCTGACGGGACGGCCGCGGTTTTACCTCAAGCCGACCCGATCTCCGCATAATGCATTCACGGACAGTGCAATGATCGGTTGATGCAATATGTTGCACTGGATTCAGTATAAACAGCAGTCCCGATCGACCCTGTTACGGACATACCCTTGGACCGAATCCCGAACTCGCCCACCGCGCCGGAAGGCGATCCTGATCCGACCACCGACAAAGACCCGTTCCTCGCCGCCCTGGGCGAGCGCACGCGGGCGCTGCGATCCCGGCGCGGCCTGACACGCAAGAGCCTGGCCAAGGTGGCCGACGTGTCCGAGCGCCACCTGGCGAATGTCGAGATGGGGGTCGGCAATGCGTCGGTGCAGTTCCTGCGGCAGCTCGCGCAGGCCCTGAACTGCACGCTGGCCGAGCTGGTCGGCGACGAGACGGCCAGCTCGCCGGAGTGGCTGATGATCCGCGAGATCCTGCGCGGCCGCAGCGAATCGGAGCTCGCGCAGGCCCGCTCCGCGCTGGCCTCGGTGTTCGGCGCGCCGGCCAGCCAGGCGGCGCGGCGGCAGCGGGTCGCGCTGATCGGGCTGCGCGGCGCCGGCAAGAGCACGCTCGGGAAGATGCTGGCCGACAGCTGGGCCGTGCCCTTCGTCGAGCTGAACCGCCACATCGAGACGGTGGCCGGCTGCAGCGTCTCCGAGATCCATTCGCTGTACGGCCCGGCCGCCTACCGGCGCCACGAGCGGCGCGCGCTCGAGGAGTGCATCCAGCGCTACCCGCGCGCGGTGATCGCGACGCCCGGCGGCATCGTCTCCGACCCGGCCACCTTCAACATGCTGCTGGCGCACTGCTACACCGTGTGGGTGCGCGCCTCGCCCGAGGAGCACATGAACCGGGTGCTGGCGCAGGGCGACACCCGGCCGATGTCGGGCAATGCCGAGGCGATGAACGACCTGCGGCGCATCCTCGAGAGCCGCGCCGCCTTCTACTCGAAGGCCGACGAGGTGTTCGACACCAGCGACAAGACCATGGAGGCCGCATTCACGGCCCTGCAGGACCAATTGCGGGGCACGATCCGGCTGGCGGGTTGACGCTGGCGGCTGCATGCACTAAATTGCATCTTCATTGACGGGCGTGCAGCATGTTGCCGCTCGCCGGAGATGCCCCCATGACAAATGTCCCCCCTGCCGCTTTCCCTGTTGACTCGCCGGTCGACTCCCCGGTCGATTACGAAACCCACCCGGATCGCTACCGCCACTGGCGGCTGAGCGTCGAAGGCCAGGTCGCCACGCTCGTGATGGCCGTCAGCGAGGACGGCGGGCTGCGCGCGGGCTACAAGCTGAAGCTGAACAGCTACGACCTCGGCGTCGACATCGAGCTGCACGACGCGGTGCAGCGCATCCGCTTCGAGCACCCGGCGGTGCGCACGGTGATCCTCACCAGCGGCCGCGACCGGGTGTTCTGCTCGGGCGCCAACATCTTCATGCTCGGCCTGTCCAGCCACGGCTGGAAGGTCAACTTCTGCAAGTTCACGAACGAGACGCGCAACGGGCTCGAAGACAGCAGCCGGCACGGCGGCCTGAAGTTCCTCGCCGCGGTGAACGGCGCCTGCGCCGGCGGCGGCTACGAGCTGGCGGCGGCCTGCGACGAGATCATCCTGGTCGACGACCGCTCGTCGGCCGTCAGCCTGCCCGAGGTGCCGCTGCTCGGCGTGCTGCCCGGCACCGGTGGGCTGACGCGCCTGACCGACAAGCGCCGCGTGCGCCACGACCATGCCGACATCTTCTGCACCACCAGCGAAGGCGTGCGTGGCAAGAAGGCGGTGGACTGGCGGCTGGTCGATGAAGCCGTGAAGACGCAGGCCTTCGCGCAGCGCGTGCAGGAGCGGGCGCGCGAACTGGCCGCGACGAGCGACCGCCCGGCCGATGCGCGCGGCGTGCCGCTGCCGCGGCTCGTGAAGCAGGTGTCGGCGGATGGCCTGGCCTACGGCCACGTCGACGTGCAGATCGACCGCGCCGCGCGCCACGCGACGTTGACCGTGCGTGGCCCCGTTGGCGCGCARCCGGCCGACCTCGCCGGCATCGAGGCCGCCGGCGCCGCCTGGTACCCGCTGCAGATGGCGCGCGAGCTGGACGACGCGATCCTCCACCTGCGCACCAACGAGCCCGAGATCGGCACCTGGCTGCTGAAGACGCAGGGCGCGGTCGACGCGGTGCTCGCGCTCGACGCGACGCTGCAGGCGCACCGTTCGCACTGGCTGGTGCGCGAGACCATCGGCCTGCTGCGCCGCACGCTGGCGCGGCTCGACGTGTCGTCGCGCTCGCTGTTCGCGCTGGTCGACCGCGGCTCGTGCTTTGCCGGCTCGCTGCTCGAGATCGCGCTCGCCGCGGACCGCATCTACATGCTGGCGCTGCCCGACGAGCCCGCTGCGGCGCCGCGCATCGCGTTGTCGGCGTTCAACTTCGGCGACCTGCAGATGGTGAGCCGCGAGACGCGCCTGCAGCGCCGCTTTCACCGCGATGCCGGCGAGATCGCCGCGGTGCAGGCGGTGCA
>NZ_JBFUGN010000818.1:0-2828 GCF_056402895.1 Rhizobacter sp. P3_B12
GCATCTGCTGCAGCGCCTGGGCCGCGCTCAGCCGGCCGCTCACGGCGCGCGAGGTCTTGCCGGCCGTGGCCTCGGCGGCCGCGAGGATCGGCAGGCCGGTCTGGCGCGACAGCTCGTTCAGCGCGGCATCCAGCGGCTGGGCCGGCAGCTGGACCGCGAACTCGGCCTCGGCCTGGGCGGGGGCCTGGGCGAGCGCGTGCGGCACGGCCAGGGGGCCGCTGAAGGCGGCGGCCAACGCGACGACGAGCAGGCGCTGGCGGGGGAGGGAACGCATGGGGGTACTCCAGAGGTTGTGTTGCGTGATGAACGACGAGCCGCTGGCGTGAGGCCACTGAGGGGCCTGGGGCTGGCTTGCGAGCTCTCCGACTGCTTAGACGGATGAGCGGGGGAGAGTGGGACATGGGGCTTGCGTCGCGTGGCGGAGYGGCACACGGGTGTACTTGGCCTGGAACGGGCACGCGGGATTTCCCACTCAATGGGCTTGCGGTCTCTTGGCGCGTTCAGGAGTCCGGAGCGGCCGCATGCGGGCGTGTTCAGATCAATCAGATGAATTTGGAGTTGTGATGCGAAGTGTGTTCAAGAACGTGAAAAAACAGTTCCAGAAAATTGGCTCATCCGGCAAAGAAAAGAAAAAAGACACGGAAAACGCGGTGTTGAGGAAGACAGACCTTCAGAGGAGAAGCGCCCAAGAAACTTTTGAATCCTCTCTCGATACACATTCGAGGTCCAGCATTCGCGAAGAAAAAGATCCCATGTCCACGAGATCTCGAATGTCGACTGCTGAGCAAAATAAGTTTCTATCCAACCGCATGAAAGCATTGATGGATGCAGGTGGCAGTTTTGAGGAGCAACTCATTATTCTTGGCAGCACCATCAAAGATTCTTGTCCTGAAATTTTGGATGAAGTCTTGGTCAAGTTCATGCAGACCCAAATCATTCATTGTGAGAATGTCGCCGCTAACACAGTGGATAGGTCGGTTGTCTGGAAATCCCTGGAAAAATACAATTTACCTGTTCATCAGGCTTTGCCTTTGCCAGGAAAATCTAAACATGGGACCCGTGACTCCAAGGTTCATCCCGCGGAGTCGCCAAAATTTTCCAGGTCTCCAAGAAGGACGGACCGATCCGGCTCAAGGCCGGTCGGCCCAGCACGGGAGCAGGACCACGCATCACCGCTTTCAAGCCTTTTCGAAGGCCTTCGTTCCAAATATAAGAATCTCAGCAACGACGACTTGATGAATGTATTTTCATGGCGTGTAGAGCAGAACCGCCCTGATATTTCAAAGATAGATTTGAAGCAATTTGTAGGCGCCCAGAATGAGGCGTGGAATAAGCATGGTGATTGTCAGATCATCAAGCTCAAGAGTCGATACACTCAAGGCGAGCACGATGTGGTGAATCAAGTGGACAAGGAAAGGTGTTACACAGCTTTCCGCGAGTTGTCTGGAAAATACACTCGCCGGGGCGGTGACGGGGAATACTACTTGGCTCTGCCCAAAGGTGTGACCGAGAAGCAGGCGCAGAAAGAAATTCACGCCTTTGTCCGTAACGAGACACAAAAGAATGGATTTGAGTTTCGCTGGGATAAACCAATGCGGAATAAAATTGGGGGGCTCAGTCAGTATCTTGATGGCGGCGGGGAATTCCACCCCTTGCATTATCGGCGACTCGTCAATGCCTTCGCAAATGACGAGGGGTATAAAAACTGGGAAGGAAACAATTCGGGGCAGACCAGCGGGGAGTGGGATAAAATCGCAGCCGCGCCAGGAAAGACAGACCGCCCTGCGTTCCCGTCGGTGTTCCATGATGAACTTGTCAAACTGCTTTATATCCACGAAGAGAAGACGAAACAGAATGGGAAGCAATATTTCCCGGCAAAGCTCGGGCTTCCTTTCGTAAGGGAATTGATCATTTCCCAGGCGGCGCGCGACGGGACGAAAAATATGAGCGCCGAGGAAGCTGACGCATTCAGGAATCTTAATGGCGCTTTGCAAGATGAAGTGGAAACCGGAAATTTCGATATGGAGGTCTGGAATAAATTCAAGGCCGTCATGCTGAAGAATGACGGTGTCACAGAGGGATTGCGGCAGTATCGCAATCAAAAATGATCGAAGGATGACCTATCGTCGGCTGGCCAGTTCTGCAGTGCCATCCGATCGCATCCGCACCGCCACCGGTAGCACCTGCGGCAGGGCCGCCAGCAACCCGGCCGCATCCCGCACCGGGAAGCGGCCGGTCAGCCGCATCGCGTCGACGCGTGGATCGGTGCTGACGATCGGTGCCGTGCGGTAGGCGTTGACGCTGGCCAGCGCCTCGCGCAGCGGGGTGTCCTGGAAGCTGAGCCAGCCGTCGCGCCAGCCGGCGAGGGCCGCCGCGTCGCCCAGGCGCGGCGGCTGTGCGATGCCGTTGCGGATGTCGAGCAGCTCGCCGGCCGTCAAAACGATCGGCGGGCCGTAGCGGTCCGGGCCTGCATCGTCGGCCGCCTCGCGCGGCGCCACCTGCACCCGCCCGCGTTCGACGCCCACCGTCAGCGCGCCGCCGCGCTCGCGCAGGCTGAACACCGTGCCCAGCACCTCGATGCGCGCGTCGCGCGTCAGCACCTCGAACGGCCGCGCGGCGTCGTGCGCCACGTCGCAGCGCAGTTCACCGCCTTCGAGCTGCACGATGCGGCGCTGCCGATGCAGCCGCACCTCGATCGCGCTGTCGGCGCCGAGCGCCAGCTGCGTTCCCGGCTGGGCATCGGGCAAGCTGACATTGAGCAGCTGCAGCGGCTGCGTGCGGTACGACGCCGTGAACACCGGCGCCTGCCAATACTGCCAACCCAGACG
>NZ_JBFUGN010000819.1:0-2826 GCF_056402895.1 Rhizobacter sp. P3_B12
CGATCGAGGGCCAGCAACTGCCCTGGTCGTTGGCCTGGTCGGCGAGGCTGATCAGCACCGCCTTCTGGGTCGGCGGCATACGGATGGGCCAGCATAGGGCCATCACTGCGGTACTCATCGGGCAACACCCTTCCCTTGCAGCCGCTCGGGCCGCAATGCGTTCTGTCGGTTCATGTGGAGGTGCGGGCGTCAGGCCCGCAGGTTGGAGGCGTGGGCCAGGCGGCCCTCGCGTTGGGCGTGGTCGGTCTGGCAGTCGTGGTCGCAGTAGCGCGTGGCGGGGTCGCAGCGTTCGTCGCAGTTGGCGCAGGTGCCCAGCGGCATCACCACCAGGGCCCGCGCCTGGGCCTCCTGTTCAGCGCGCAGGCGCTGGCGGACCAAGGCCGCCTGCAGGTAGGCCGCTTCGCTGACGCTGATGAGGTCGTCTTCGCCCGCGCGCTCCAGCGTGTCGCGGCCGTCGTGSACGGTGATCWGGCCGSCGCGCATCAGCACACCTCCCGGAACGTCTTGGGCCGGCTGCGCTCGTTGCGCAGCCTCAGGGTGGTSAGCACSGCCTGGATGGCTGCCACCAGTTCGGTGGCTTCGCTATCGACACGGCGCAGTTCGTTGTCSGAGACRGCRCCGTCGGCMGTCACCTCGCTGACCTCGCTGATCAGCTCGGCGAACTCACGCGCCACGCGCGTCACGCTCCGGAACGTGTCGTCGTCATCGTTGTCCGAGCACGCCGGCAGCGGCACCACCATGCAATGGCAGGCCATCGCGAAGGCGTTCAGGATGCTGTGGTTCTTCGTCAGCAACGTCAGCTTGAGCGCGTCGGCCAGGCCGAGCTTGGCGGTTGCATAGTTGGGGTCGACCTCGTGGTTCAGCGTCGACGTGCTCTTGCCGAGCAGCGGCGCGAGTGCCGTGGTGCCGCCCGGGTGGTCGTGCACGAGGTTGAAGGCTGCGGTTTGGACATTCATGGCATGGGCCGTTTGAAGGGGCTATGGATGGACCGCGCACTGGTAGCCATACTGCGCACCAATGAGCGCACGARAGAGAAACTGATGAGCGAGAAGAAGACGGASGGGCTGAGCGTGGAAATGGTGTTYGCGCAGGTGRGCGTCGAGTTCACCGAGATCGCRTCGCCGATGGGGCCGMTGGGTGCGCTGCAGGTGACGCTGACTGCACCAGCAGGCCAACCCCCWGCCACACTGGTACTCGGCGTACCGGCTGCGCGCCAGCTCGCAGCAGTGCTGCGAGAAGCGCTGTCTCTTCACACTGCCCGGCCGCCCTCGCCTGGAGAAGCACTGCAGTAGATTCAGCCTGAGTCAGCATGCGCGCTGCTCAGAGGTGCGGATCACACCTTCTGGGCCGTCATTCGAATTCGCTGTTTGGTGCGAGACCGGAAACCAGTGGGGCCTGAGGCAGCGAAGTTGCCAGACCCGGGATCGCGGAAGCCACTCGCCCCATTGGCTGACTGCAGATGACGAGATCCCGAAAATCTCTGCGAGGGGCTTCACCCCGTTGGCCAGTTTGATGGCCTCAGACTTAGCAAGTTGGGCTTTCATAGCGCACTAGCTTAGCACACTGAGTGTTTATTTAGCAAGCACGCTAAGCGAACTATGTGCGTTAATTTCGCTTAACTATTTTCATCGAGAAAAATGAGCAGCCTCGCCGATCGAATCAAGGAAGCAATGGAAGGCGCCGGACTCCGGCCCGCCGACCTCGCTCGCGCCACCAAGAAGACCTCAGGCGCCGTTGCAATGTGGCTTGGCGGAGGGATTAAGAGCCTGAAAGCTGACAGTGCGGCAGCAATCGAGTCCGCGACGGGCTACAGCGCCGATTGGATAGTCACCGGGAAGCCGCCCAAGAGACGCGAGGGTCCATTCATTCAGGAGGCCAAGTACGGAGAAGCGATGTGGGAGGACGCCGACAAGTTCTCCACGCCTGAGGACCCTGATCCAATGAGAGCCAAGGTCCCTGTGGTCGGCGCGGCAATGATTGGGGAAGAAGGCCTGTTCGATGACATCAGGTTCCCGGTCGATCGGCCTGATGGGTACATCGATGGCTATAGCTCCGACCCCACCGCGTACGCCCTGCGCATCCGCGGCGATGGTCTTCATCCCGCACTTCGAGACGGGCACTACATTGCTGTTGAGCCCGCCGCACGATGCGAGCCTGGTGAGTACGTAGTCATCGTGCTCGATGACGGCACCACGATGGTGAAGGAGTTCATGTTCGAGCGCTCCGGCAGCGTGACGGTACTCAGCGTGAATACTGGCAAGCGCTCCACCTTCGATCGCGCCAGCATCAAACACATGCACGCGATCGTTGCCGAGGTATCCGCCAGTCGTTGGCACCGAGCGTGAGGACGCCTACGGGCGAATTCTTTCTCGACGCAGCGCGTCATCTGATGCGCCGTAGACGCGCTCGCCCGCAAGCCGACGGAAAAGCCGGACGCTTGGCCCTCGAATAGTTGATCACACTGAGTGGTTTACTTAGCACAATAAGCTTAGCGCGCTAAGATGGCGTCCGACTCAACCCCGGACCATCAATGCGCCGCTCAAGTCTCCTAACATCCCCACCCGGCATCCGCTCGGCTGCTAAGCCAATTGCCGCATGCGACGTCGTTCACGTACTGCGCAGCTACCGCTGCCACTACCACCCCAACGACCGCAACGGCTTCCCGGCCGCCTGCGACACCGGCGTCCTGCCTATCGTGCAGGTCAAGGCCCGCGACGCTGAGCACGCGCAGCGCATCGCCCACCAACTGACCGGCTGTTCCATCAGCAACGTCGAGCGCATCGACGAGGCGGCGGCATGAGCGCGAGCCACGCGCACTTCCCCCTC
>NZ_JBFUGN010000820.1:0-2823 GCF_056402895.1 Rhizobacter sp. P3_B12
GAGCGAGTACGACGTGATCGCGATGGATGCCGCAGCCGGCACGCCGCTGTACGAGCGTCTGCAGGCCAGCGGCAACATCGACGCCACCGACACCACCACCACCGCCGCCGGCCCCGAGCCCCACATCGAGCTGCCCCTGCGTTCGATCGCACGCTGGCTGGGCCAACTGCACGCGCTGCCGCTGCAGCCGCGCGAGAGCCTGCTCGCCGCGAGCCGGCCCTTCAAGGCCTTCAAGATCGAGCTGCAATATGCCCGGCTGATCGATGAACTGCCAGCGCACCTGCATCGCGCGGCGCTGGCCTTCATCCACGACTACCTCGTGCTCGAAGCCGAGCCGGTGCACGGCGACCTGAACTCCCGCAACGTGCTGGTCGACGCCGAGCATGGCGTGTCGGTGATCGACTTCGAGCAGGGCCACTTCGGCGAAGGCTGCTACGACCTCGCCTACCTGCTGAGCGAATACGTGATCCGCGCGCTGCACCACGACCGCGACGCGCTCCCCCTCGTCGCCCGCACCTGGGACCACTACGCCAGTGCGCGGCTGCTGGCCGACCCGCCGGCCTGGCGGCGGCGCCTGCACCTGCACCTGGCCTTCCAGTGCCTGTACCGGCTGGCCGGCCCGACGCGCGCCGTCTGGACCGGCCACCTCGACGACGCGGCCGGCCGGCGCGTGCGCGAGTGGAGCCTGGGCCTGCTGGAGCGCCAGCTGTGAGCCTGATGAGACGCATGCGCTGTGCATGGCACCTGCCCCTCGGCTACATCGGCTTCTTCCTGCCGGCCGGCGTGCTGCTGAGCTACCTGCCGCCCTTCCTGCGCGACAAGGGGCTGGCCCCCGACGAGGTGGCCTGGATCTTCAGCGCCGTGTTCGGCGTCAAGCTGGTCACCGGGCCGCTGCTCGCGTGGTGGGCCGATGCATCGCGGCGCCAGTCGAGCCTGCTGTGGGTGGCCGCCTGGGCCRTCGCCGGTGCCGCCTGGCTGCTCGGCACCTCGACGCATTTCGCCGGGCTGCTGTTCGCGGTGGTCGTCATGGCCGCCTGCCGCAACTACTGCCAGAGCCTGCTCGAGGCCCTCGCCACCCGGCTGCGGGGTGCCGGCGGCGCGGTGCGCTACGGCTCGATGCGGGCGCTCGGTTCGGCCTCGGTGTGTGCCGGCGTGCTGCTGTTCGGCGGCCTGTGGTCGGCCACGGCCGCGTGGCAGCAGGCCGCCTTGCCGCTGTTGGTGCTGGTGTCGGCGCTGGTGCTGATCACCAGCCTGCGCGCGATGCAGTCGGCCGTGCGGTCCATGGTGGAGGTGCCTACGCAGATTCCCGCGCAGTTGCCCGATACCGCGCATGCCGGCATCGCCCGCGCACCCGCGTCGCTTGCCACCCTCAGCGGCGTGCTGCTGCTCGTCGGCGCCACGCTGCTGATCGGCGCCAACGGCATCTTCTACAGCAGCGCCACCTTGCTGCTGCAGCAGCGCGGCATCGGCAGTCCGGCCATTGCCGCGCTGTGGTGCGCGGCCTTCGGCGTCGAGACGCTCGGCTTCGCGGCCTTCGACCGCCTGCGCGCCCGCTGGGGCAACGCCCGGCTGTTCGGCGTGGTCGTGATGCTGTCCCTGTTGCGCTGGTCGCTGCTCGCCACCGACGACGGCCTGCCGTGGCTGCTGCTCGGCTTCATGCTGCACGTCGCCTCGTTCTCCTGGACGCACGCGCTGTGCGCGCTGTGGGTGCGTGACCTGAGCCCAGGCCGCTACGCCATCACCGGCCAGGCGCTCTACACCGCCTGCGCGCACGGCATCGGCATGGCCGGCGCGGCCTGGGTCGCGAGCCGCGTGCTGCCGACCTGGGGCCCCTGCGTGTACGCGCTGGCGACCACGATGACCGCCGCCGGCGCACTCGTGATCGCCACGCGCGACGCGTTGGCCCAGCGGGCCCGCGCCACCGCGGCGCTCCACGCATGACCTCCACGCCGGGAGCCCGCATGAGAGATTGCACCCGCCTCGCCGAACAGCTGTCGCAGGCCACGCTGCGCCACTGCCCGCATGCGCTGGCGGTCGCGCTCGGCGGCTCGCAAGCCAGCGGTCGGCACGACGACCACTCCGATCTCGACCTCGTCGTGCTGCTCGCCGAGGGCGCCCTGGTCGAAGGCGCCCGCCAGATCGGCGAGGCGCTGCTGCCGCTGGTCGCGGAGCCGGTGCAGCTGGTCGGCGGTCCCGCGTGGAAGGAAGGCTTCGGCTGCCGCACCTCGGTGCTGTATGCCGACGGCTTCAAGCTGGAACTCTTTGTCGTGACGCCCGACACGCTGCCGGTCGTCGAGCGCGTGCTGCGCTGGCGGCCGCTGTGGGGTGCGCGGCACCTGATGCCGCTGCAGGCGGCGGTGGCCCGGCAGCTGACCAACGACTGCATCGCGGCGCGCGCCCAGTTCGACGTGGCCTATGCGCACATGTCGATCTGCCGCCACCTGACGCGCGGCGAGCTGTTCGCGGCGCGCCACGTGCTGACCAGCCTGGTCGCGATCGCGATCGCGCTGCGCCTGTTCCAGCTGGGCCGCGCCTACGATCCGGTCGCCAGCGTCAAGCGCATCGTGCGCGACGGCCTCGACAGCGACCGCGTGGTGCGCGAGATCGAGAGTGCGTCGAACCAGCTCGGTGGCAACCCCTTGCAGCTGGCCGCGGCACTGCACATGCTGCGGCGCACCTGCTGGGAGATCCTGCGCGACCTGCCCGAGCGCAGCAAGGGCACCTGCGCGGCGCAGCAGCACCTGGAGCAGATCGCCACTGCGTCCGAGCGCTGGATGGAAGCGAGCGCCGGCAAGGTCCCGGTGCGCGAGTACGTCTCTGATG
>NZ_JBFUGN010000821.1:0-2814 GCF_056402895.1 Rhizobacter sp. P3_B12
GGCGAGGCTGGCCGCGATGGCGAGCAGCGTGTGATGTTGCATCTTGATGGAGCTCATGGGGGTGTCGATTTCATTCAGCGTCCGGCCTATGCCGGCAGCCGCAGTTGCTTGCGCAGGCTCTTGTCGAACGCGGCGGCCGGGACGAACCGGCGCAGCAGGCTCACTTGCCGCGCGAATCCACCTGCGGCGTAGCGGCGGCGCGGGCTCGCCGCGGTGCAGGCCTTCAGGACGGTCTGGGCCACCGACTCCGGCGAGTCGGCGTTCTTCATCACGTCGCGCATGACAGCCTCCGCGTTCGAGCGCGCGGACTTGTATGTGTCGAGCGGTTGGTCAGCCTGGATGAGATTGCTCTCGAACGAAGTCCGCGTGTACGCGGGTTCGACGAGCACCACTCTGACACCCGCGTCCCTGATCTCGTGGTCCAGCGACTCGGAATAGCCTTCCACGGCGTGCTTGCTCGACGCATACAGCGCCATGTAAGGGGCCGGGATCAGCCCCATCACGGAGCTGATGTTGACGATCCGGCCGCGCCCCTGCCGGCGCATGACGGGAAGGACGGCCTTCGTGGTTCGCATCACGCCGAACACATTGACGTCGAAGAGTGACTTCGCCTGCTCGAGGGATGACTCCTCCGCCCCGCCCATCAGCCCGACGCCTGCGTTGTTGCGCCCATCTTGCTGCGTGTGGTCGTTGGACATTCATTGCTCCTTGGTTGAAAGGTGGTTGGTGCCGGGGCTGTCACGCCGCACGCGGAACCAGGCGGCGTACAGCGCCGGCACGAAGACGAGGGTGAGCGCCGTGGCCACGACCAGGCCGCCCATGATCGAGATGGCCATCGGTCCCCAGAAGACGCTGTGCGTGAGCGGGATCATGGCCAGCACCGCGGCGGCGGCGGTCAGCACCACGGGGCGCGAGCGCCGTACCGTGGCGTCGACGATGGCGGTCCAGGGCGCCACGCCGCGCGCGATGTCCTGGTCGATCTGGTCGACCAGGATGATCGAGTTGCGCATGATCATGCCGCTCAGGGCAATCACGCCCAGCAGCGCGACGAAGCCGAATGGCGCCTGGAACAGCAGCAGCGCCGGCACCACGCCGATCAGCGCCAACGGTGCCGTCATGAACACCATGAACAGGCGTGAAAAGCTCTGCAACTGGATCATCAGCAGCGTCAGCATCACCGCGAACATCGCCGGGAACACCGCGAACAGGGCCTTGTTGGCCTTGTCGCTCTCCTCGATGGCGCCGCCGTCCTCGATGCGGTAGCCCGTGGGCAAGCTGTCGACGATGGGCTGCAGCGACGGCCGGATCTTCGCGGTGGCGTCCGGCCCCTGCACGCCGTCGACGACATCGCTGCGCACGGTGAGCACCATGTCGCGGTTGCGTCGCCACAGCACCGGCTCTTCGAAGCCCGGCTCCACGCGGGCCAGCTGCGACAGCGGAACGGTCACGCCGCTGCGCGTGAACACGGGCAGGTCGCCCAGTTGACCGATGCGCTTGCGCTCCTCGGGTGTCGCTCGCACGACCACGTCGATGAGCTCTTCGCCGCGGCGGATCTGCGTCACCGGTGCGCCGTCCAGCGCGGTCTGCACCAGGCCCTGGATGTCGGCTGTGGAGAGGCCCAGCAGCCGCGCCTTGTCCTGGTCGACGTGGACCTTCATCGAGCGGACCTGCTCGTTCCAGTCCAACTGCGTGTCACGCACCAGCGGGCTCTGGCGCACCGCATCGCGCACCTTGTAGGCGATCTCCCGCACCTGCACCTTGTCGGGGCCGATGACACGGAACTGGACCGGGAAACCCACCGGCGGGCCGAACTCCAGGCGCGTGACGCGCGCATTGACGTCCGGCAAGGCCTCGTCCTTGGCGAGCAGGTCCAGCAGTCGGGCGCGCACCCGCTCGCGCTGTTCAATGCCCGCCGTCTTGAYGACGAACTGTGCGAACCCCGGGTTCGGCAATTCCGGCAGGATCGACAGATAGAAACGCGGCGTGCCGGCACCGGTGTAAGCGGTGAAGAATTCGATGTCCGGGTCTTTCGCCAGTCGCGCTTCGAGCAGCTTCACCTGGCGTTGCGTCGCGGCGAAAGACGCCCCTTCGCGCAGCCTCAGGTCCACCAGCAGTTCCGGCCGCGATGCGGTGGGGAAGAACTGCTGCTGAACCGTCAGCATGCCGGCACCGGCGATGGCGAAGGCCAGCACCGTGGCGCCGAGCACCCAGGCCCGGTGCTGCACCGCCCCATCGATGACGGCGCGCAGCCGGTGGTAGACGGGTCGGTCGTAGACGTCGTGGTGCGTGCCCGTCTGCGGATTCCCCAGGTTCTTCGGCAACAGCAACACGCCCAGGTACGGCGTGAAGATCACGGCCACCAGCCACGACAGGATCAGCGCCACCCCGACGACCCAGAAGATGCCGCCCGCGTACTGGCCGGCGATCGACTTGGCGAAACCCACCGGCATGAACCCGGCGGCCGTGATCAACGTGCCGGTCAGCATCGGAAGCGCCGTGGTCGTGTAGGCGTAAGTGGYAGCGCGCAAGCGGTCCCAGCCTTCCTCCAGCTTCACCACCATCATCTCCACGGCGATGATGGCGTCGTCGACCAGCAGGCCCAGCGCGATGATCAGCGCGCCCAGCGAGATGCGGTCCAGGGCCCAGCCGGCGGCGTGCATGACGGCCGCCACCAGCCCGAGCACCAGCGGCACCGACGCGGCCACCACGATGCCGGTGCGCCAGCCCAGGAACAGGAAGGACACGGCCAGCACGATGGCCAGCGCCTCCAGGAACGAGCGCTCGAATTCCCAGACCGATTCCTCCACCACGCGC
>NZ_JBFUGN010000822.1:0-2809 GCF_056402895.1 Rhizobacter sp. P3_B12
CTATAAATCTCCCGTGCTGCCGATAGTAGAGGCATAACTTTGGCATCCATCCAAAGGGAGTAAAAAAATGCAATTCCTTTCCAATGTGAAGATCGGCACGCGCCTGAACGCCGGCTTCGCTGTCTTGCTGGCCATGCTGGCGGTCTTGGCTTTCACTGCCAAGGTGCAGGCTGATCGCCTGCAGGCGCACACTGAGTACTACGACAGCCACATCATGGCGTCCTACAAGCTGGTCACCGAGTTCATGCGCAGCGCCGACGACGCGCGACGCCGCTCGTTCCTCCACATTCTCGGCAAACAGGAACAGAAGAAGGAGGCCGAATTGATGACCGCAAAGTCGGTCGAAGCCGCACGCAATGTGCTGGAAGACTATTCTTCGCGCGCCCTGTTCCAGGACGACGAAGATCGCGCCAATTGGCAGGAAGTGAAGACAAGGTTCGAGACCTTCGTGCGTTCCAATGACAAGGTCATGGCGGCGTCGCGCACCATCCTCGACGATCCGGCACAGCGAGACGTCGCCGTTGGCGTCATGCTGGGGGAGGCTCGCGTGGACAACATGAACCTCATCAAGGCCAAGGACGCCTGGCTGGCGCACAGCGATGCGAATGCCCAGCGCATGATCGAGCAAGGCCGGGCAACCTACCAGGCCGTGTTGTGGACGCTRGGAGGCCTGGCTGCAGCGGCCATGCTGGTGGGCGTTGTTGCAGCCCTGGCGATCACAAGGTCGATCACGCGACCATTGACCGAAGCGGTGACCATCACTCGAGCGGTGGCCGAGGGCGACCTCACGCGCCAGGCGCGGATCGGCTCGCGTGACGAGATCGGTGAACTGTTGGGCTCGCTCAATCTGATGACGACCAMTCTGTCCAGCATGGTCAGCACGGTGCGCGTCGGCGTGGACACCGTGGTGACCGCTGCGACGCAGATTGCCCATGGCAACCTTGACCTGTCCTCGCGCACGGAGTCGCAGGCTTCRAGCCTGGAGCAGACCGCCGCGTCGATGCAGCAGATGGCCGTCAGCGTCAAGATGAATTCTGACAATGCGCGTGAAGCCAACCTCCTGTCGGGCAAGGCGTCCGAGGTGGCCGGGCAAGGCGGCGGCGCGGTCGAGCGTGTGGTCGAGACCATGGAAGGCATCCAGGATTCGAGCCGCAAGATTTCCGACATCATCACGGTGATCGACGGCATCGCCTTCCAGACCAACATCCTGGCACTCAACGCCGCTGTGGAGGCGGCGCGCGCCGGCGAGCAAGGCCGAGGCTTTGCCGTGGTCGCGGCAGAGGTGCGCAACCTGGCCCGGCGCTCGGCGGACGCGGCGAAGGAGATCAAGAGCCTGATCACCACCAGTGTGGAAAAGGTGGACGCCGGCACACTGCAGGTCAACGCGGCGCGCAAGACCATCGATGAGGCCGTGCAACAGGTTCGCAAGGTGAGCGAGTTGATCGCCGACATCACGCAATCCAGCTCGGAACAGAACTCCAGCGTCGGCCAGATCAATCAGGCGGTGGCGCAGCTGGACAACACGACGCAGCAGAACTCGGCCCTGGTCGAGGAGACCTCGGCAGCGGCCGAGAGCCTGCGCCAACAGGCCGAGAAGCTGTCTGAGGCGATCTCCGTGTTTCGTGTCGCCGGGCACGATGCCGCGCCACAGCACAGCTTCGCCTAGGCAAGAGGTGCGGCTCGAAGCTTGAGTTCAGTCTGAACTCGACGCGACGCTGCAACCCTTGAATCGACACCACTGCGCCGGCCCGGGCCGGCACCTCAAGATCGGGATGTCATGGACTGGCTGTGGCGAGTGGATTCGTGATCGGTGCCATTGTCGGATTGACCGGCGTGGGTGGAGGCTCGCTCATGACGCCGCTTCTGATGGGCGTCTTCCATCTCAGCGCACCCGTGGCCATTGGCACCGATCTGTGGTTCGCCGCAATCACCAAGACCAACGGAACGATCGCCCACCACCGCCAGGGCCACGTCGATTACGGAATCGTCGCCTGGATGCTGCTAGGCAGCATCCCGGCGACGGTCATCACGCTCATGCTGATGCGATACACCGGCATGACGAAGGGGGTCAGCCACCTGATGATGCAGGTGCTGGGCGTGGCACTGCTCATGACGGYGGTCGCGGTAGCCTGCCGTCCCTTCTGTCACGCGCTCGGACTGAAGCTCGACGCCTTGCTCACGACATCGCGCAAGCGGGCCCTGACCGTTCTGGCGGGACTGCTGCTGGGTGTCCTGGTATCGCTCAGTTCGATTGGCGCCGGAGCGATCGGCGCGACCCTGACCCTCGTCCTCTATCCGCGACTTCCCATTCAACGCCTGATTGGAACGGACATCGCCCATGCGGCGGTGCTCACGCTGGTCGCGGGCCTGGGACATGCGGCGCTCGGGAACGTCGACTGGTCCCTGCTCGCCAGCCTGCTGGTCGGATCTTTGCCCGGCATCTGGCTGGGCGCGCGATTGATCAGATCCCTGCCGGACAAAGTGACACGCGGGCTGTTGTGCGTGTCTCTGTTGTTCGCCGGGCTCCGCGTCATCCATTGAACACGAGCGCCCAGCCACAAAGGACCCCATGAAACTGAATGATGACCCCTCCCTTCGCGAGCGCGTGACACCCGAGCGCGTGACAGCCGTTCTCGATCAATCCCACCTCGACTGGCTCGAGGAAGAAGCCATCTTCATCCTGCGCGAGACCGTCGCCGCGTTCGAGCGCCCGGCGCTGCTGTTCTCGGGCGGCAAGGATTCGTGCGTGGTGCTGCGCCTGGCCGAGAAGGCGTTCAAATCGAAGGGCGCCGACGGCGAGTACAAGGGC
>NZ_JBFUGN010000823.1:0-2808 GCF_056402895.1 Rhizobacter sp. P3_B12
TCTTCGAGCCGTTCTTCACGACCAAGGCCGAGGGCATGGGCACCGGGCTCGGCCTCGCGGTGTCGCGCTCGCTGGCGCGCGAGCACGGCGGCGACCTGATCCTCGAGGCGGCCGGCCCGGACGGCGGCGCGAGCTTCCGGCTCAGCGTGCCGGTCAGCGGCGTGGCCGACGAGGCGGTGGCGGTGCCGCGCGCCGAACCGGTGGAGGCGCCGGCGCGGGCGCGGCTGCTGGTGGTCGACGACGAGGCCGAGCTGCTGGGCCTGATGCGCGAGATGCTGGAAGGCGCGGGCTACGACGTGGCGACCGCCGAATCGGGCGCGGTCGCGTTGGCGATGCTGGAGACGGCGCGTTTCGATGCGATCGTCTCCGACCTGCGCATGCCCGACATCGACGGCGCGGCGCTGTGGCGCGAGGTGAGCCGGCGCCGGCCGCGGCTCGCCCGGCACATGCTGTTCGTGACCGGCGACACCTTGTCGCCCGATGCGCGCGAGTTCCTGAAGGAGGCGCGCTGCACCGGGCTGGACAAGCCCTTCTCGAAGGCGGACCTGCTGGCGCGGGTGGCGGCGCTGGTGGCATAGCCGCCTGGGCGCCCGATTACTTCAGGATCGTCTTCTCCGAGTGTCCGAAGAGGAGGATCGTGCGCATGCGGCCTGCGGCGTCGAATTCGACGACGTCGTAGCCCCAGAAACCGGCCTCGCCCTTGGCGTCGACGAATTGCCAGGTCGCCAGGCCGTGGTTCTCCAGCCCAGCATTTCGTTCATCCGGAACAGCCCGCCCGGGCTGCGCTTCTGGAACACTTCGAGATGCGCAACCACCTCCGCAATTCCGCGGCGTGTTTGAAGCGGGTTGGTGAAGACGACGCCTTCCGAAAGACTGTCGCGCAGCAGTGCCAGTCGCTTGCTGTCGTCGATCGGCGCCCACGCGGAAAGATAGGTTTCGTAGGTCCGCGCGCGCGGGTCCGACTTCGCGGATGGACCTCCGGGAATGGCTTGCGCAGCGAGTGAAACCGCCGGCGAACCACCACCGGAAAGGAGAAGCAGAGAGATGGCCATTACTTTTCGTCGTTGCATCAGAACTGACATGCGGATCTCCATTGACAAGGCATGCGCAAAGTCTGCCCGACGCCCGGGAGCGCGAGAACCCGCACGCCGGGCAAGGCAAAGTTGCCTTTCGGGACAGGCGAAGCCCGCCTGAGCCGCATGCTGGACAGCGAACTCTCCCTCTCTCAGCTTCGATGCTTCGTCGCGGTCGTCGATTTCCGCTCGCTGACGGAAGCGGCTCGTCAACTGGGCATGTCCCCGGCGAGCATGTCCAAGGCCATCACGAGGCTGGAACAGACCAGCGGCGTCAAGCTCTTTCATCGGTCCACGCACGCCCTGTCATTGAGCCAGGACGGCGAGCGGCTGGTGGGTGCTGCGCGCGAGGCGGTGCGTGCGGCCGGCGTCTTCAGCAAATCGGCGGGGGCGCGCCACCAGGACGGTACGTCGGGCTGGATCCGGATCACGGCGGCGGTGGCCTTTGCACGCGAGGTCCTGACGCCCTTGCTGGCGGATTTCGGCCGGGAGCACCCGACCGTCCGGATCGATCTTCGCGCCACGAACGAACTCGTCGACCTCGCCAGGGATGGCGTCGACCTGGCCATTCGCAGCGGGTCGCTGGCCGACCTTCCAGGGCATCTCCAATCCCTCTGGTTCAAGTTCCCGTGGGTGGTTTGCGCCGCGCCGCAGTACCTCAGCGGAAAGCCGCTTCCATCGCGCCCCGAAGACATCGCTCAGCATCGGCTGATCGGGTTCAGGAACCAGCACACCGGGCAGGTTCGAGCGTGGACGTTCTGCCGGCCGGGGGCCGACGCCGAGGAAATCCGGATCGTGCCCGAGCCCGCGATGATCTTCGACGACGGGGCCTCCGCCGCGCTGGCCGGGATCCAGGGGGCCGGCCTGATTGCTGCGCCGCAGTGGCTTGTCGCCAGCGCCCTCGACGCAGGGCAACTGGTGGAGCTGTTGAGCGACTGGAGAGCGGCTGATGCACCCATCAGCTTCTWGCGGCGGGAGCGACACCTCGTGCCGGAGCGGGTCGACAAGCTCATCGCTTTCCTGCGCGCGCGACCGCCGCTCGCGGGCGACTGAAGAGAGGTCAGGCCACCGCACCTTCGCGCGCCGCCTCGATCATCGTGCGCGACACGATGCCGTACATCGCCGCCCACGCGTCGTGCACCTCGGGCGTGAACGCGTCGCCCAGGCCCTCGCGCAGCGTCTTGATCAGCGCGCCGCCGACGGTCGCGTAGTGCTCGGCGTGCACGCCGTAGCCGGCGTGGCGGCGGCCGAGCAGGCGCAGCGCGGCATGCAGCGTGTACGGATCGTCGAGCACGCGGATCGCCGCGGCCAGCATCGTCATCAGGCGCTCGCCCTGGTGGCGGATGTCGGTGCGGAACAGCGCACGCAGGCCGGGGTCGGCGGCGAACAGGTTCTCGTAGAAACGCTGCGCGGTGTCGGCCGCGTGCGGCTGCACCAGGTTGAAGCTGTGGCGGATCAGGTGGATGTTGTGCGGGCTCATGCGGTGGTTTCCTTGCGATGTGTTGCAAGGATGGCGAGCGATTGATTCGCCGCCGTTTCGACGCCGCCCCCGGCGTGTTTCGTTGGTTGCCGCGTGCGGTGTCAGGCGCCGGTGGTGCGCCAGCGCAGCGTCACCGACAGGCCGTGCCGCGCCGGTCCGGCCGGCGTGTCGTCGCGCAGGCCATCGCCCAGCTCGATGCGCGCGCCCAGCTGCCGCGCCGCCGCCTGCACGATCGCGAGGCCGAGGCCCGAACCC
>NZ_JBFUGN010000824.1:0-2807 GCF_056402895.1 Rhizobacter sp. P3_B12
CTGCAGGTGGTCGCCACCAAGCCGTACAAGCTGTCGGCCGACCCGCGTGAGCGTGATCTCGCCAACCCGCTGCTGCTGACCGCCGGCACCGCCTACGACGCGGTGTGGGTGGTCGACAGCCAGGGCGAGTTCGCGCGCAGCCTGCCGTACCGCATCGTGCTGCCGCGGCCGGTGGTCGGCGACGCCGGGCTGGTGGCGCTGGCCTGGCATGCGCAGTTCGAGCGCTACGGGGCGCCCCAGGTGTCGCGCCGCTTCGCGAAGGCGCTGAAGCGGCCGATGACCGA
Organism: Rhizobacter sp. P3_B12; assembly: GCF_056402895.1. NCBI lineage: Bacteria > Pseudomonadati > Pseudomonadota > Betaproteobacteria > Burkholderiales > Sphaerotilaceae > Rhizobacter > Rhizobacter sp. P3_B12. Next base: position 285 of record NZ_JBFUGN010000824.1, read on the forward strand.
CCACGACTGGGCTGCGTGGATGGGCGGCAAGGCCTTGATCGCGATCGCTGCCGCCGAACCCAAGGGGCCGAACGCCGCGTGGGCGAAGGCGCTGGCCGCGACCCCGGTCGACGGCTCGAAGGGCGGCAGCCTGGGCTTCCGGCCGTGGGACGGGCAGCTGCGCCAGTCGATGCTGCTGACCGACGGGCAGGGCGTGATCGCGCAGGCGCCGATCGAGGGGCTGCTGCATCCGACCGACGTGCTCGACACACTGGGCGCCGATGCCCCGGAGAAGCTATGCAAAGCGACACGGTGAAACCTGTGACACCTCCGGCAGCCTCCGCGGCCGAGCCGGCGGCGCGCCGCGGCATCGCGCATGCGTTGCAAGCGATGCAGGCCATCATCGTGCGCGAGCTGTTCAAGTTCTCGCAACAGACAGGCCGGCTGGTCTCGGCGCTGGTGCGGCCGCTGCTGTGGCTGGCGGTGTTCGCGGCCGGGTTCCGCAACGTGTTCGGCGTCGCGATCGTCGAGCCGTATGACACCTACATCCCGTACGACGTCTACATCGCGCCGGGCCTGGTCGGCATGGTGCTGCTGTTCAACGGCATGCAGTCGTCGCTGGCGATGGTCTACGACCGCGAGATGGGCCTGATGCGCCTGCTGCTCACCGCGCCGTTGCCGCGCGCGTGGCTGCTGTTCTGCAAGCTGTGCGCGACCGCGCTGCTCTCGGTGCTGCAGGCGCTGGCCTTCGTGGTGGTGGCGATGCTGCTGGGCACCGAGCTGCCGCTGTTCTCGTGGGCCGGCCTGCATGCGCTGCTCGCGCTGGTGTGCGGTGCGCTGATGCTGGGGGCGCTGGGCCTGCTGCTGTCGGTGCACATCAAGCAGCTGGAGAACTTCGCCGGCACGATGAACTTCGTGATCTTTCCGATGTACTTCCTGTCGACCGCGCTCTACCCGCTGTGGAAGTTGCAGGAGTCCGGCGCCGAGTGGGTGTACCAGGCGGCGCGCTTCAACCCGTTCACGCATGCGGTGGAGTGGATCCGCTTCGCGCTGTACGGCAAGGACCCGGGCGCCGCACCGTGGGTGGTGCTGGGCTGCCTGGTCGTGTTCTTCGTCGTGGCCTGCTGGGGTTACGACCCGCAGCGCGGCTTCGGTGGCTTGACCAAGCGCGGAGGGCCGCCGGCATGACCGTCACCCGGCGCAGCTTGATCGGCGGCGCCGCCGCGCTCGGCGCGTGGCCGCTGGCGCGTGCGCAGTCGCCGTACCCGTCGCGCCCGATCGCGCTGTGGATCCCGTGGCCGGCGGGCGGCGCGACCGACATCTCGCTGCGCCTGCTGGCCGAGCTGGCCTCGCACCACCTGGGCCAGCCGGTGATCACCGAGAACCGCGGCGGCGCCGGCGGCACGCTGGCGATGCCAGTGCTGCAGCAGGCCGAGCCCGACGGCTACACGATCGCGCAGCTGCCGCAGCCGATCTTCCGCGCGGTGCACACGCAGAAGGTGCTGTGGGACCCGATCCGCGACGTGACGCCGATCATCCAGGTCTCGGGCGTCACCTTCGGCGTGCTGGTCAGCGCGTCCAGCAAGTTCCGCAAGCTCGCCGACCTGTTCGCCTATGCGCGCCAGAACCCGGGCCGGCTGACCATCGCGACCAACGGCGTCGGCACCACGCCGCACGTGGTGCTGGAGGAGCTGTTCACCGCGCGCGGCCTGAAGTACATCCACGTGCCGTACAAGGGCACCTCGGAGCAGATGATCGCGGTCGACAACGGCCAGGTGATGGCCGGCGTCAACTCCACCGGCTTCGGGCCTTCCGTCGATTCGGGCCGGCTGCGCCTGCTCGCCACCTTCGCCGCGCAGCGCTCGAAGCGCTGGCCGCAGGTGCCGACGCTGCGCGAACTGGGGCACGACATCGTCGCGATGTCGCCCTGGGGCCTGGGCGGGCCGCGCGGGCTGCCGGCCGAGGTGGTCACGGTGCTGCACGACGCGTTCAAGAAGGCCATGTTCGACCCGCTGTTTACCCAGGAGCTGGCGAARTACGACCAGGTCATCGACTACCTCGGCCCGGCGGACTACGCCGAGGTCTGCCGCCAGCAGTTCATCAAGGAGGGGCTCATCGTCGAACGCATGGGCCTGACGCGTGGCGGCAGCTGAACGTCGTTCTCTCGGCGATGCCGCCGTCGTCGTGCTCACGACGCTGGCGAGCTACGGCCTGGCGTCGTTCCTCGAGCTGAGCGAGCGCGTGCAGCGCTGGGCGCTGCCGCACGAGCACTGGCAGGCCGACGAGCTGCCCTTCAGCCTGACGGTGCTGGCCGGTGGCCTCGCCTGGTATGCGCTGCGCCGTGCGCGCGACGCCCGCGCGCAGCTGGCGCTGCGCGAGCAGGCCGAGGCGCAGGCGCGCGAGCTGCTGATGCACAACCAGGAGCTTGCGCGCCAGCTGATCGCGGTGCAGGAGAGCGAACGGYTGGCGCTGGCCCGCGAGCTGCACGACGAACTGGGGCAGGGCTGTGCCGCGGTGCGTGCCGAGACAGCCCTGATCCGGCTG
>NZ_JBFUGN010000825.1:0-2806 GCF_056402895.1 Rhizobacter sp. P3_B12
CCCGTGGAATGGAAACGCTGGCTTGCCGACCGGCCCGGCCTGCAGGCGCACTTCTTCTACCTGAAGGGCTCGGCGACCGACCGCCAGGGCGGCGCCGCCTTCCTGCGCGCTCGCGGCGGCAACCTGCATGTGACGCAGATGACGACCGGGCAGCACCACCAGGTGCCGGGGATGCAATTGCCGGCGCTGCTGCAAGGCCTGGCTGGTGGTGGCGAACACGAACTGGACGACTGGCTGCCGCCGGAGGGCGAGGACCCGGATGCACTGGAAGAGATCGACGGCCAGGCCGAGCACGATGACGAACAGGGTGATGACGAACTGGAGGTGCTCGCGGACGAGTTCGAGGCTGCTGATGACGAAACAGGCGACGACGAGGCAGGCGATGACGAAGCCCTGTCCGACGACGAAAGCCCCGACGACGAGGCCGAATCCTTCGAGGACAACGAGGAGGAAGCCGCCGACGCCGAGCCCGAGGCCGTCGACGAACTCGAGCCCGAGATGGAAACGCCCGACGAGCTCGACCAGGCTCTCGGCGACAAGGCACCCGTGCCGGTGCCTGCGGGCCGGCCGGTGCCGTTCGCGCCGCTGCCACCGCCCGGCAGCCACTGGCCGCTGCGCACCACGCATGCACAGGCGCGCGTGATCTCGTACAAGTTCCGCGAGCCGAACGGCATCGAGGGCCGCGCCGGCCGCATGTTCCTCGCCGAGCGCAAGGGCAAGCGCAACGGCGTGGCCACGCGGCGCCGGCATGTCGGCGTGGACCTGTTCGCGAAGAAGGGCGACGTGGTGCTGGCCTGCGAGAGCGGCACCATCGTGTCGTTCGCGTTCTTCTACGCCGCCGCGTCGGGCCAGCAGACCTACCGGCTGCTGATCGAGCACGAAGGCTCGGGCGTGGTCGTCAACTACGGCGAGCTGACGAAGGATTCGCTGAAGCGCAACGGCCTGTCGGTCGGCGACCGCGTGACCGCGGGCCAGGCCATCGGCTTCGTCAGCGACACCGCGATGCTGCACTTCGAGACCTATGTGAAGGGCAGCACCAACACCGCCCGCTGGTGGCGCGACGAGAAGAATGCACCGGCCTCGCTGCTGAACCCGACGCGCTACCTGCTGTCGCTGCGCGAGCACGGGACGGCGTCGGCCGGGGCGAGCGCGCCGGCGACGACCTCACCCCCTCCCGCGCCGTCCACCGCAACCTCGGGCCCCCATCCGCAACCGCCCACCGACCCGTCGGCCTACCGCACCTTCCGGCTGACGACCTACCACGTCGTCGACCAGGCCGACGAGCCGACCGGCGCCGTCCGCATCCCGGTCCTCGGCGACGACGGCCGCACGATCGCCGAAGGCAGCCCGGCCTTCTTCGCAAAACTGTCGCTGGAAGGCACGGCCCGCCTGAGCGATGGCCGGCTGGTCAACGTGACCGGCCAATCGACCGCGGTGTCGCACGAACGCTATGCCGCGGTGCTCGACTACCACCAGCGCGCCTACGCGCGCCGCAACGCGCGGCTCGCGGCGCAGGGCAAGCCGCCGGTGTCGACGAGGTACTCCGGCATCTCGGTCAAGGACGGCCGCGTGGTGGGCGCGATGACCTTCCACGAGGTGCCCGCCGGCAGGCGCGGCGTGGGCTATGGCATGCAGCGGGGTGTCTCGTACACGCCGTTCCGCACGCTGGCGGCCGACCTCGGGCTGAAGGCGAACTCGGAGCCGCGCTGGAAGGGCCACGGCGGGCTGGTGCCGGCGCACACGCCGGTCTACATCAGGGAGTACGACGGCCTGACGCTGCCCGACGGCCGCGGCGGCAGCTTCGTGCACGACGGCTGGTTCACCGTCAACGACACCGGCGGCGCGATCTACGGCGCGCACTTCGACGTGTTCACCGGCAGCGCCGCGCTGGGCAGCCGGGTCAAGCTGCCGGCGATCGGCCAGGTGTGGTTCCCGGGGATCGAGGCGCGGATGCCGGCTGGCTATTCGCTCGGGCTGAGTGCCTGAACCGCCGGGGCCGGGCCGCCGTGTTCCTGCGCGGCGGCCCGACACATTCCACCGCATTGATGACACATTCCCCCGTGTCAGGAAAGCTATGCTGCCCGCATGCGAAAGAACCTCATCGCCCTGGCCGCCGGGCTGCTGTTGTGCGCGCCGCTGATCGCCCCTGCCGCCGATGCCGCGCCGCCGAAGCGTTACTCGCTGAAGCAGACCGAGCCGAGCGGCGGCACGCACATCGTGCGCGAGGTGGCCAATTCCAACCTGCCGCTGGACAAGCCCTGGGGCGAGCTGACGCCGCAGCAACAACGCATCGTGAAGGCGCAGTACGAGGAGATGGGGCCGGACGACGAACCGCCCTACCCGCTCAACGGTCCGCGCGGCATCGTGCGGGCGCTGGCGGAGGGGAGGAACCGGCTGCACGTCAACGGCAGGCTGTTGCTCGCCGTCGACGTGAACAGCAGCGGCGAAGCGACGGCGGTGTCGGTGATGTCCTCGCCCGATGACCGGCTGACTCAATACGCTGCCGGCGTGCTGATGAAGGCGAAGTACAAGCCGGCACGCTGCAACGGCGCGCCGTGTGCAATGCAGTACCCCGTGCGCTTTCTCATGAAAGCCGACTGAGGCGGGCACTGCGTTCGTTCAGTGCCCGCAGGCAGCGCGCCAGCGCCACCCGCGCCTCGGCCAGCCACGCACTGTCCGGYCCGGCCAGCCGCTCGCGCAATGCGACGGCGCGCATCAGCGGCGCTCGCGCGGCCTTCGCATCACCCTCCGCGAGCCAGGCCTCGCCCTGCAGCAGCAGCGCATCGGCCTCCTTGTCGTCGAAGCG
>NZ_JBFUGN010000826.1:0-2806 GCF_056402895.1 Rhizobacter sp. P3_B12
GCCGCGCGACGCCGGCATAGATCAGCCGCGCTTCCTCGCGGCCCGAGATCACCTCGATCGGATGGCCCAGTACCTCCTGGGCGCGCAGCAGGAAGGCGTCGCGGTTGCGCGCCTCGCGCAGCGTCTGCGTCGCGACCGCGCGCACCTGGCCCGGTGCATAGCCGCGCAGGCGCTGCGCGAAGCGGCCCAGGCAGGCCAGGCCGCGCAGCGTCGCGTCTTCGGTCAGCAGGCCCGACTTGTCGAGGCCGGCGCCGAGGCGAACGGTCTCCTTCAGGTAATCGATGCGCTTGTAGCGGCCGGGGCTGAGTTCGCCGATCTCCAGGCGGAAACTGTTCGAGCCCATGTCGATGGCCGCAAGGTGGTCGGGGAATCGGCTGGTCATCGCGCGATTCTCACTTGGTTTGCACGCAGACCTCGTCGTGGCCAGGGACTGCGCCCAGAAAATAGAATCGCGCCCACTCACACGCATCGTCCAGGGGGACCGCCATGCTCATCACCGCAGGCCAGGGCTATGCCGCATCGGTGCAGCCGATCACCGCCCACGCCATCGCCACCGATGCCCACGGCCTGGCCGCCGGGCCGGTGGAGATCCCGGTCGGCGGGTTCTCGATGCCCGCGTACTGCGCGATGCCGGCCGGCGGCACCCGGTTGCCGGTGATCGTCGTGGTCAGCGAGATCTTCGGCGTGCACGAACACATTGCCGACGTGGCGCGGCGTTTCGCGAAGCAGGGCTACCTCGCGATCGCGCCCGAGCTGTTCGTGCGCCAGGGCGACGCGAAGGCCTACACCGATGTCGCGCTGCTGCACGCCGAGCTGATCAGCCAGGTGCCCGACGCGCAGGTGCTGAACGACCTGGACGCCACCGTCAGCTGGGCGGCGACGCAGGGCGGCGATGTGTCGCGGCTGGGCGTCACCGGCTTCTGCTGGGGCGGGCGCATCACCTGGCTGTTCGATGCGCACAACGCGGCGGTGAAGGCGGGTGTCGCGTGGTACGGCAAGCTCGCGACGCCGGCCACCGAACTGCAGCCGCGCCGCCCGCTCGACATCGCCGGCCGGCTGCACGGCCCGGTGCTGGGCCTGTACGGCGCCGCCGACACCAGCATCCCGCTTGACACGGTTGATAAGATGAAATCAGCCTTGGACGCGGGCAATGCCGCGGCCCGGGCCTCCGAGATCGTGCTCTACCCCGACGCGCCGCACGCCTTCCACGCCGACTACCGGCCGAGCTACCGCCCCGAGGCCGCCCAGGACGGCTGGCGGCGCTGCCTGGATTGGTTCAAGGCGCACGGCGTCGCCTGAACGGCCTCTCTGCTTTTGCCCGAGCCGCGCACATCGCGCGGCTTTTGTTTGATCGAGTCCCATGACCCTTCTCTACATCGTGCTCGCGACCTTTGCCGGCGGGCTGCTGTCGGTGCTGCTCGCCGCGAGCCTGACGGTCAACGTGCTGGGCCGCATCGTCCACCACCTGGTCAGCCTGTCGGCCGGCGTGCTGCTGGGCACCGCGCTGCTGAACATCCTGCCCGAGGCCTTCGAGAGCAAGGCCAGCCCGCAGAGCCTGTTCATGACGCTGCTGGCCGGGCTGCTGTTCTTCTTCCTGCTCGAGAAGGCGGAGCTGTACCGCCACGGCCATCACCATGAAGGCGACGAGCACCACCACCACCACGGGTTCGACAAGCACCAGGCCGGCCGCGGCGGCTGGACGGTGCTGCTGGGCGACAGCATCCACAATTTCTGCGACGGCATCATCATCGCGGCCGCCTTCCTGACCGACACGCGGCTCGGGATGTTCACGGCGCTGGCGATCATCGCGCACGAGATCCCGCAGGAAGTCGGCGACTACATCGTGCTGCTGAACGCCGGGCTGTCACGCCGCAAGGCGCTGCTCTACAACGCGATGTCGGGCATGGCCGCGGTGGTCGGCGGCGTGGTCGGCTACGTGGTGGTCGGGCCGTGGGAGGCGCTGTTCCCCTACCTGCTGGTCGTCGCGTCGAGCAGCTTCATCTACGTGGCGGTGGCCGACCTGATCCCGCAGCTGCAGCATCGCTTGTCGGCCAAGGACACGGCGGCCCAGCTGGCGTGGCTGGGCGTCGGGCTGGCGATCGTGATCTTCGTCGCCAGCCACGCGCACCATCACTAACGAACCACCAGCACCGGCACCTTGCTGTGCGTCAGCACCTTCTGCGTCTCGCTGCCCAGCAGCAGCGCACTGACGCCGCGCCGGCCGTGCGAGGCCATCACGATCAGGTCGCACTCCTGGCGGCGGGCGTGGTCGATGATCGCCTCCCAGGGGTGCAGCGCCTCCAGCGTGTGCGCCTCGCAGGGCACGCCCAGCGCGACGCAGTCGTCGCGCACCGCCTTGACCCGCGATGACGCGATGCGCTCCTGCGCGTCGAAGAACTCCTGCGGCGGCGTCGGCTGCATCTCCGAGATCGCGCTGTACGGGAACGGCTCCTTGACACTCACCGTGTAGACCCGCGCGTTGACCGATTTGGCCAGCGCGATGGCCGTGTCGGTCGCCTTCTTCGTGATGTCCGAACCGTCGGTCGGGACCAGGATGCGATGGAACATGGTCATCTCCTTGCAGTGGGAACTCTCGTGGGACCGTCTGGCGCCTCCAGTGTTCCCTGCACGGTAGTCCGCAGCTTGACGACGGTCAAACCCCGCTCACGAGCGGGGAGATTTCTCCATCGGGCGGCTGCTGTCGGATGACCATTCGCTCCACGAGCCCGGGTACAGCGCCGCGCCGTGCAGCCCGGCGATCTCCATCGCCAGCAGGTTGTGGCAGGCGGTCACGCCCGAACCGCAC
>NZ_JBFUGN010000827.1:0-2792 GCF_056402895.1 Rhizobacter sp. P3_B12
GGCTGCAGGTGGAGGATTTCGACTTCTCGGCGCTGGGCGACGAGGCCTTCGTGCCGAGCACGCGCACGAAGCGGCAGGCGCTGTTCGCGCTCGAGGACCTGGCCTGGAGCGGCGGCACGCTGACCGCCGGGCTGCGCGTGGAGCATGCGCGCATCACCTCGGACGGCGATGCCGCCGATGCGGCCGAGCCGAAGTTCGGCGCGGCGGATGCGCGCAGCTTCCCGGTGCGCAGCGCGTCGCTCGCGAACGTCTACAAGCTGACGCCGACCTGGTCGCTGAGCGGATCGCTGAGCTACACCGAGCGCGCGCCGACCTCGTTCGAGCTGTACGCGAACGGCGTGCATGCGGCGACCGGCGCGTTCGAGCGCGGCGACGTGAACCTGGGCGTGGAGCGCGGCAACAACATCGACGTGGCGCTCGCGTGGAAGGACGACGGCAACGAGCTGCGGCTGGGTGCGTTCAGCACGCGCTTCTCGCGCTTCATCTCGCTGGAGGCGACCGGCCAGCAGATCGAGGCCGAGGGCGATGACGGCCCGGAGTCGTTCCCCGAGTACGCGTTCCGCGCGGTGCGGGCACGCCTGAACGGCATCGAGATCAACGGCAAGCAGCGGCTGCTGCGCCGGGACGGCTGGACGCTGGGGCTGGACGGCAAGCTCGATTACACGCGGGCGACCAACCTCGACACCGGCGAGGCGCTGCCGCGCGTCGCGCCGCTGCGGGCGCTGGTCGGGCTGGATGTGGACAGCGGGCCGTGGAGCGGGCGCCTGGAGGTCGATGGTGCGGCGAAGCAGAACCGCGTGCCGGCGACCGACGCGGCGACGAACGGCTACGCGATCGTCAATGCGTCGCTAGCGCGGCGCTTCTCGATCGGCAACAGCGACGCGCTGTGGTTCCTGAAGCTCGGCAACCTGGGCGACAAGCTGGCGTACAGCGCGTCGACGGTGCAGACGGTGCGGGATCTGTCGCCGCTGCCGGGGCGGTCGGTGAAGACGGGGCTGCGGGTGAATTTCTGAGGGTGAGAGCAAAGGGCCGGGGACCGGCTCTTCTTACACACGAGGCGCGCCCTGCTCCTATTCGAAGTCTTCTGCCGACAGTCCGAATCCCTCGGAGAAAAATTTCATAACTTTCAGAGCATCAGCCCTCGTTGGTACCGTGACATCCTCCAAGCTGATCGATACGCCGACGGATTGAGAGGACGGCTCATACCTGACTTCCGTAACTTTGAGATGGCCAGTAAAGCCGGATATAGCAACAAAGGGAGTCGCGTTGGACGGCGCTGCAAGCACAACCGTCGAGCCAATTGCCGGCACTGCAGCCAAATCCAACACACCTGACACACGCCCGCCGGCCGACTCTTCGACTGTCATCAYGCTGAAATCAATGTATATATTCATTTTGGTGGAGTCATGTTTCTCGGGAAATTTGGAATCCAGAGTTGTGTAGCCCGCATAATTTCAGCCGACATGTCACAACCCATTCTCTGACCAAGACTGATGATTGCAGCCACTTGCTCAATTCGACCCATGAGATTTAGCGCATGGTTTGTCCAGCCTTGCGTACCAAACATGGTCCCCTTGTCAGAAAGCATGTCTTCCACTTTGGGAATCGCTGCATCAATGGCCTTGTTGGCTTCATTCTTCAGAGCTTGACATGGGTCGCCCGCCCCAACGCATACTCTATCAAATTGTCGCTCTTCAAGCCTCGTCATGTTCTTTGGCCTAGGCGTCGAGAACATGCCTTCAAATGGGTTCTTGAATCTGCGCCACCACTCCGATGAAGGTGTTGGGTTTGGACTGTCCGGATCAATAATCGGAGGCGGTCCGAATTCGCAGACCAGCGTGAACCACGTCAACGTGCAACCTGCGAGACCATTCGGATCGACGAAGCTCAATGGATTCCCATCGACGTAGGCATACGTCGAGAGGCTTCCCCCGATCAAGCCGATCGGATCGCTCTGTATATAGCCTCTCGATGAGTCGTACTGCCGAAAGTAGTTGTACCAAAGCCCGCTCTCCGCGTCCGCGTATTGCCCCGGGAAGCGCAGGTTCTGCGTGAAGACCCCGAGCCCTTCCGGATTCATCTCCGGCGCGGTCGTGCCGAACGGCTCGGCCAGCCAGCGCCAGCGCACGTGGTTGTCGCGATCCATCACGATGCGCGGGGCATTCAGGTGATCGGTGTGGATGTAGTACACGAGCGGGTCACCGCTCGGGTTCGCCGGATCCGGCATGAACATCGCGATCGGCGTGTCGCGCAACCACACGTACTCGCGGATCGCCGCACCGTTCTGGTCGTACTCGCCGAGCAGGTGCCCCGCTTGGTCGTACACGAAGACAACCGTGCTTGCCGGACCTGTGCTGCTGACCTTGCGCACCCGCTGCCCGAAGGCGTTGTAGGTGTAGGTCGTCGTCACGCCACCCTTGGTGAGCGTCGCGAGCTGGCCGCGCAGGTTGTACGTCGCGCTGTAACCCGCGCTGTAACCCGCGCTGTCGCTGACCGTGTTGCCGGCGTTGTCGTAAGTCAAGTTGCGCGCCGGGTTCGTGATGCTCGCGAGCCGGTTGCTGGTGGCCTCGGTGTTGTAGGTGCTCAGGCTGCCGTTCAGGATCAGGCCGGCTCTGTTTCCGTTGGGATCGTACGAGATCGACCAGCTGGAGGTCGCCGTCGTGATGCCGGTCAGCCGGTCGTTCTCGTCGTGCGCGAAGGCCTGGTCGAGTGCCGGTTGCGGCGTGCCGTCGGGCAGCAGGTGCGTGAAGCTCGTGATGCGGCTCGCCTCGTCATACCGCACGTCGCGGAAC
>NZ_JBFUGN010000828.1:0-2790 GCF_056402895.1 Rhizobacter sp. P3_B12
GCCCAGGCCGCCTCCGGCTCGCCCGCCGTCACCCACACGCCGGTGTCGATGAAGTCCACGCCCTCCACCGCCTGCAGCGCCGCCTCCGTCACCGCCAGGCGCGCCCCGCTCACCCGCGCCAACGCCTCGCACCGGGCCAGCGTCTGCGCCGCCGGCCACAGCGCACGCGGCGCCGCGATCCGCAGGTCCATGCCCAGCAAGGCCGCGCCCTGCAACAGCGAATCGCCGGTGTTGCCACGGGCATCGCCCAGCCAGGCCACGCGCATCTCGCGCAACGGCTTGTCGCAGTGCTCCTGCATCGTCATCAGGTCGGCCAGCACCTGCGTCGGATGGAACTCGTTCGTCAGCCCGTGGTAGACCGGCACGCCGGCATGCGCCGCCAGGTCCTTCGCCGTCTGCGGCACCGTGCCCCGGTACTCGATCGCGTCGTACAAGCGGCCCAGCACCCGCGCCGTGTCCTTCACGCTCTCCTTCTCGCCGAGTGGCGAATCGCCCGGGCCGATGAACGAGACCTGCGCCCCCTGGTCGTGCGCCGCCACCTCGAAGGCGCGCGTGCGCGACAACGACCGCTCCGAGAGCAGATCAGAGAGCAGCGCGATGTTGCGCCCGCGCAGCGCCGGCTGCTCGGTGCCCGCCGCCTTGGCCCGCTTCAGCTCGTGCGACATCTCCAGCAGATGCTGGATGTCGCGCGCGTTCAGCTCGTCCAGCGACGACAGGCTGCGGTTCTTCAGGTGATAGGCCATCGCGCGCTCCTCTCTTCTCGGAACGCGCCAGCCTAGTCAGCCCGCAGGCAGCGGCCTTGATGGGCGTCAAGCGGCGGCCACTGATACGGAATTGACACACGCCATTCACACGCTGTTGCGCAGCGCCCTGCTCCGGTCGTGCTGCATTGACAGGCCCTTCCTAAGCTCCTCTCCATACCACCCGCCCGCCAGGAGCCCGCCATGCAAACCGCCACGCCGACAGCCCACTTCACCGTGTGCGCCCGGGTCAACGACTCGCTGAAGCTGCTGGCGGAATCCGTCGAGCTGCAGCGCCGCATCGTGCATGCCGGCGACACGGTGTTCCAGGGCGGCCAGGACTTCCAGTGCCTGTACATCATCAACTCCGGCTTCTTCAAGACGCTGAACATCGCGGCCGACGGGCGCGAGCAGGTCGTCGGCCTGCACTTCAAGGGCGACTGGATGGGCTTCGACGGCATCGCCCACGGCCAGTACGGCTGCGATGCGATCGCGATGGACACCGGCGAGGTCTGGGCGATCCGCTACGACACGCTGCTGCTGGCGGCCGTGCGCCAACCCGCGCTGCTCGGCCTGCTGCACGCCGCGATGAGCCGCGAGATCTCGCGCGACCGCGATTCGCTGCTGTCGCTGGGCACACTGCCGGCCGATGCGCGCGTCGCCGACTTCCTGCGCTACTGGGCCGAATCGCTGTCGCAGCGCGGCCTGCGCGCCGACCAGATCACGCTGCGCATGACGCGCGCCGAGATCGGCAACTACCTCGGCATGACGCTCGAGAGCGTCAGCCGCGCGCTGTCGCGCATGGCGCGCAGCAACGTGATCCGCTTCACCGAGAAGGGCCGGCGCGACCTGTGCATCGCCAGCACCGAGGCGCTCGCGTCGTTCATCCAGGCGGCGATGACGCCGGCTTCGCGGGTGCTGCAGTGATGGCCCGCCCGAGCGCACGCACCATCGCCTCGCAGAGCTCCTCGCGCGAGTACGGCTTGCGCAGCAGCTCCCACGGCAGCCCGGCGCTGCTGTCGCCGACCATCGCCTCCGACGAATAACCCGACATCAGCAGCACCGCGAGCCCCGGCCGCAAGGCCACCGCACGCCGCGCGAGTTCGGTGCCGCGCAGGCCGGCCCCCAGGATCACGTCGCTGAGCAGCAGGTCGACCGCCTGCTCGCCCTCCAGCGCCGCCAGCGCGGGCTCGGCGCTCGAATGGGCCGTCACCTCGCACTGCAGCGCGCGCAGGAAGCTGCGGCACACCGCGAGCACCTCCGGGTCGTCCTCCACCAGCATCACGCGCAGGCCCGGCGGCAGCTGCGCCGGCGCATCGGCCGCGCCCTGCGTCCGAGCCTGGCCGGGCGCATCGAAGCGCGGCAGGTACAGCGTGACCCGCGTGCCGGCACCGGGCGCCGAATCGAGGGCCACCGCGCCGTTCGACTGCTTCGCGAAGCCGTACACCGTGCTGAGGCCCAGGCCGGTGCCGCGGCCGGCCTCCTTGGTCGTGAAGAACGGCTCGAACGCGCGGTCGCGCACCGCTTCGGACATGCCATGCCCGGTGTCCGAGACGCTGATCTCGACGAAGCCGTCGTCGCGCTGCGCCACCTCGCCGAGGTCTGCCGCCAGCGGCGCCGGCACGCGCCGGCAGGGCCGGCATGCGAACGACAGCGTGCCGCCCTCGGGCATCGCGTCGCGGGCATTGATCGCGATGTTGAGCAGCGCGGATTCGAGCTGGCCCGGGTCGGCCCGGCAGCCCGGGCAGTCATCGGCCGCATCGACGACGATCTGCACCCGCTCGTCGAGCGTGCGATGCAGCATGTCGGCCAGCGAGCGCAGCAGCAGCGCCGGCTCCACGCGCGACGGCACCAGCCGCTGGCGGCGCGAGAACGCGAGCAGCTTGCCGGTGAGCTCGGCGCCGCGCCGGGCCGCGCGCTTGGCGGCCCCCAGCATCTGCTGCAGCCGCGGCTCGTCGGCCACCTGCGGCTCGAACTCGAGCACCTGCAGGTTGCCCTGGATCACCGTCAGCAGGTTGTTGAAGTCGTGCGCGATGCCGCCGGTCAGCTG
>NZ_JBFUGN010000829.1:0-2784 GCF_056402895.1 Rhizobacter sp. P3_B12
CGCGCCGCCTGCGCGGCGGCCTGCTGCGCGCAGGCCGGGTCGGACTCCTGCGCGGGCGCGGCGGCGGCGAACCACAGCAACGGGAGGGCGGCGAGCAGCCGGCGCGCGAGGGCGAGGGTGGAAGGCGTCATGGCTGCGACTGTAGCCAAGCTGCGCGAGAATCCGCCACACCATGCGCAGCCTGTTTCACCTCGCCTTCCACGTCACCGACCTCGATGCCGCGCGCCGCTTCTACGGCGGCGTGCTCGGCTGCCGCGAGGGCCGCAGCACCGACACCTGGGTCGACTTCGACTTCTTCGGCCACCAGCTGTCGCTGCACCTGGGCGAGCCGTTCGCGACCACCGACACCGGCCGCGTCGGTGCCCACCTGGTGCCGATGCCGCACCTGGGCGTGGTGCTGGAGCTGCCCGACTGGCAGGCGCTGGCGCAGCGGCTGCAGGCCGCCGGCACGTCATTCGTGCTGCCGCCGGGCGTGCGCTTCGAGAACCAGCCCGGCGAGCAGTGGACGATGTTCTTCCGCGACCCGTCGGGCAACCCGATCGAGGTCAAGGGGTTCCGGTCGCTGGACACCGTCTACGACCAGTGAGTCCCGGATGGGCGCTCAACCGACGACACGGCGCCACCGCGCCAGGGTGTCCGGATCCGGCAGGTCGTTCCCCAGCGCATCGATCGCGCGGCTGAACCACGGCCCCGCCTCTGGCCCGCGGCCGAGTGCGGCGAGGTTCTCACCCAGCTCGGCATAGACCCAGCCGTCCACCTCGCCCGCGGCAGCCCACTCCCGCTCCAGCCGTTGCTGCAGGACCAGTGCCTCGGCGTGGCGCCTCATCGCGCGCAGCGTCCACGCCACCATCCACTGCGCAATCCGCACCTGCGCGGGGCGACCGTCACGCTCGCGCGCCGCGAGCGCCTGCCGGAAGCTCGCCAGCGCCTCGTCGAAACGGCCGGCGCCGTGCAGGCTCATCCCGATGTTGTTGGCCAGCGAACCTTCCCAGGCGCGGGCGTTGGCTTCGTCCGATGCCAGTGCGACGGCCAGTGCGCGGTCGTTCCAGGCCAGCTGGTCAGCCGTGTCCGGCTCGACGAGCGCGAGCATGTGCATCGCGTCCACCAACAGCTCATCGAGCCGCGCGGCGCGTGCACTATCGACCGCCTGCGCGAACAGCGGCCTCGCCTGCTGGCGCTCGCCGGCTGAGCGCAGCGTGCGGCCGCGTTCCAGCAGGTGGCGCACCCGCGGTTCGGCGCCCGCCACGTCCAGCGCCTGCAGCATTGCATCGAGTTCGGCATGGGCCTCGGTGAACTGCCGCCGCAGGCTGTGCGTGCGCGCGATCTGCGTTCGCAGCGACAGCGCGTCGTCACCTTGCGCATCGGCGAGCAGGCGGCGGAACAGCGCCTCCGAGGCCGCCGGGTCGTCGAAATCCCAGAGCGAGCGGATGTCCATCGCGTCAGTTCCCCAGATCAGTCCGCCGCGTCGGACGTGCCGCCACCCTGCCGCACCTGCTGGTCGATCGCACCGAACAGCGAATGCCCGTCGAGCCCCTTCATCTCGATGCGGATCGTGTCGCCGAACTGCATGAACTCCGTCTGCGGCTCGCCCGATTCGATGGTCTCGATCGCGCGCTTCTCGGCGATGCAGCTGTAGCCGCGCGACCAGTCCTTGTTGCTGACCGTGCCGCTGCCGACGATGCTGCCGGCGCGCACGTTGCGCGTCTTGCAGATGTGGGCGATCAGCTGGCCGAAGTGGAAGGTCATTTCCTCGCCGGCATCGCACAGCCCGACCTTCTTGCCGTTCCAGGTGCTCTGCAGCGGCAGGTGCACGCGCCCGCCCTTCCAGGCGCCGCCCAGCTCGTCGGGCGTCACCGCGACCGGGCTGAACGCGGTCGCCGGCTTGCTCTGGAAGAAGCCGAAGCCCTTGGCCAGCTCGGCCGGGATCAGGTGGCGCAGCGACACGTCGTTGGCCAGCATCAGCAGCCGGATGCCCTCCAGCGCCTGCTCCGGCGGGGTGCCCATCGGCACGTCGCCGGTGACGACCGCGACCTCGGCCTCGAAGTCGATGCCCATCTTCTCGCTCGGCACGACGATGTCGTCGCAGGCGCCGATGAAGTCGTCGCTGCCGCCCTGGTACATCAGCGGGTCGGTGTAGAAGCTCTCCGGCACCTCGGCGTTGCGCGCCTTGCGCACCAGCTCGACGTGGTTGATGAAGGCCGAGCCGTCGGCCCACTGGTAGGCGCGCGGCAGCGGCGCGGCGCACTGCTTCGGCTCGAACGGGAAGGCATGGCGCGCCTTGCCGTGGTTCAGCGTCACGTAAAGATCCTCGAGCTGCGGCGACAGGAAGTTCCAGTCGTCCAGCACCTGCTGCAGGCGCGTGGCGATGCCGGTGGCGTAGTGGGCGGTGCTCAGGTCGCGCGAGACGACGACCAGCTGGCCGTCGCGCGAGCCGTCCTTGTAGGTGGCGAGTTTCATCGGGTGTCCGTAGGATGCGGTTTGCCGTATTGTCGATGCCTGAACGATCCCCATCTGCCTCCCATCCCCCCAACTTGACTGCCCGTCGCCCGTCCCTTTGCGAATCCTGCCCCCCCTCACCGCCCTGTCTCTCGTGCTGCTGATGCACGCCGCCGCCTGGCAGGGCGTTGCGGGCGGCGCGTCGGCCCGGCGCTCCGACCTGGTGGTGTCGGCGATGCAGGTTCGCTCGGTCGAGGCGGCTGCGGTGGCCGCCGTGGTCACCCCGCCGCCGGCCCCGGCCCCCCTGCGCCGGGACGCCTCGGTGCGAACCGAGCCCAAGCCTCGCCC
>NZ_JBFUGN010000830.1:0-2784 GCF_056402895.1 Rhizobacter sp. P3_B12
AGCAGCTGGTGGGCGTACGGCGTCGGGTGGAAGCCGTCGGAGAAGGCGTAGCTCTTCCACCAGTTCGGGTCGGTCACGCCGGTCGGCGGTGCCGCCGACACCGCGGTGGCGGTACAGGTCGGGAAGCTGTAGACCGGCAGGCCGTCCGCGCCGACACCGGTGGGCGGGCAGACCGGCGTGGTCACGTTGGTCAGGCTGTACTGCGCCGGGATCGCCACTTCCTCGTTGAACGAGGTGTAGAAGTCGATCACGACCACCTTGCCGTTGCCGGCGTAGTGCGTGTCGAGCGCGCCGTTGAAGGCCTGGATCCAGCTCTTGAACAGGCCCTCGGCCTGCCCGCGTGCAGCAGCACCTCCGTCGGTCGCTCCGCCCTGCACTGCCTTGGCTGCAATCGAACCCAGCACCAGCTGGAAGCGCGGCGTGTTCGTGATGCCGGGCATGTTCAGCACGGCCACGTAGTTCGCGCCCTTCGCCAGGACGTTGGCATCGATGGCCGCGCTGAATTGCGCCGAAACCGCCGCCATGTACATGCCACCCAGCTTCGCCAGGCCCGCGGCACCCGCCGCCGCCTCGGTGTCCACCGTGGTCGCGTCCAGCACCGTCTTCAGCAGCGCCAGGTAGCTCGCGCCGCCATCGGTGCCGGCCCGCAGGTAGGCGCCCACGAGGTCGGCCGCGTCATTGCCGCCGCCATCGACCAGTGCCAGTTCGCTGGCACCGATGTTGGCCGTCGCGGTCGCGTCCTTCATCTGCTGGATCACCGACAGCTGCGAGGTGGGCGCCGTGTAGTTGTTGATCCGGCTGCCGGCGATCGCGTAGTTGGTGCACCCGGTCTTCGTGGTGTTCGGCGTGAAGGTGGTGGCACCCGTCGCCGTGTAGTAGTTGCACATCGATGTGATGCCGTAGCTCAGCGCGACGCGCTCCGGAAACACCAGCGAGTCGGTACCCTGCACCGTCGCCTTGAAGCCGAAGGTGCCCGAGTCGGCCAGGCTGTCGCCCATGACCTTCACCGAGGTGATGTTGACCTTGGCCGTCGTGTCGCTGCCGCCGCCGCCGCAAGCGGCCACCAGTGCCGCCGCGCCGAGCGCGACGACATTGCGTTTCCATTGATGCATCCGTGTCTCCTGCTTCCCAGTCATGAATCCAGCCGAGGCTGAGGGGAACGCCGCGCAAATCAGCACGACCGTTCGTTTTTTCGATCAGCGCGGATGTTAGGGGCGGAGCAATACCCGAGGACTGCTGGAAAGCCCGGATTCCCCCTCGAAAAATGCATGGTTTGTTCGGTTTGCGTCTGTGTGCGCAAAGGTCTACGCAAGCCCGGATTCGCGCTCCTGCTCCTGCAAGACCCGCCACAGCACCTTCCCCGCCCCCGACTTCGGCAGGCTGTCGGCGAAGTTCACCAGGCGCGGCGCCTTGTACGCCGCCATGTGGTCGCGCGCCCAATCGACGATGTCCTGTTCGCGCGTCACGCCGCGCGCCTCGGCGCGCAGCACCACCACCGCCTTCACCGTCTCGCCGCGGTAGGCATCGCGCGCCGAGATCACGCAGGCCTCCTGCACCGCCGGGTGCCTGTAGAGCAGCGCCTCCACCTCGGCCGGCCACACCTTGAAGCCGCTCGCGTTGATCATCCGCTTCAGCCGGTCGGTGATGAAGAAATAGCCCTCGTCGTCCATGCGCCCCAGGTCGCCGGTGCGGAAGAAGCGCCGGCCCTCGATCTCGACGAAGGCCGCCTGCGTCGCCTCCGGATGCCGCCAGTAGCCCTGGAACACCATCGGCCCGTGCGTGACGATCTCGCCCACCTCGCCGACCGGCATCTCCTGCAGCGTGACGGGGTCCACCACGCGCGAGTCGACGCCGAAGATCGGGATGCCCAGGCACTGCAGCTTCGCGCGCTCGGGCGGGTTCGCATGGCTCGGCGCCGCGGTCTCGGTCAGCCCGTAGCCTTCGGCGAAGGTCAGCCCGAACTCCGCCTGCAGCCGCTCGGCCACCGCCTGCGGCATCGCCGCGCCGCCGCCGCTCAGGTAGCGCAGGCTCGACAGGTCGAAGCTCCTGTAATTGGGGCTGCCGAACAGGTCGATGATCATCGTCGGGATGCAGGTCCAGTGCGTCGGCCGGTGGCGCGAGATCAGCCGGCCCGCAAGCTCGCGGTCCCAGCGCGGCATCAACACCGTCGTGCTGCCGTTCCAGACCGGCCCGAGCACGCCGTAGACCATGCCGGTGATGTGGAACATCGGCACCACGCCCAGGCTCACCGTCTCGGCGCCGGCATTGCCCCAGCAGCCGCCCACCGTGTTCGCCATCAGCGTGCGGTGCGTGTGCATGCAGCCCTTCGGCAGCCCGGTGGTGCCCGAGGTGTAGGGCAGCAGCGCGAGATCGTCCGGCTGCGCGGTGTGCGGCCCGGGCACGTGGCGCCGAGCGAGCGCATCGGTCCAGCGGGTGTAGCGCTCCGACGTTGCTTGCGTGGCGTCAGGCAGCGGCGGGTCGGCGCGCAGCCAGGCCTCCATCGCCGGGGGCGGGGCRATGGCGGCGTCGATCACGTCGGGCAGCGCATCGGCGTACCGCACCACCAGCACATCCCGCAGTCGCTGCGCCTCGGGCAGCGCGGCATTCGCCTGCGCGACGAAGCCGCTCAGGTCGGGGCTGCAGATCGCGACGCGCGCCTCGGGGTCGGTGATGTAGTGGCCGAACTCCTCGGCCTTGTTCATCGGGTTGACCGGCACGACAACGGCGTTCGCGCGCAGGATGCCGTAGTACGCCGCCACGTACTGCGGGCAGTTCTGCAGGTAC
>NZ_JBFUGN010000831.1:0-2777 GCF_056402895.1 Rhizobacter sp. P3_B12
GGCGCGGCGCGGCTGGACACGCTGGCCGTCGGCCGCTTCGGGCGCGTCGCGACGGTGCTGTCGCAACAGGCGCAGCCGGTGCAGATCACGATCGCCGAGAGCGGGGCGCTGGTGGCGGGCGATTGCGTGATGGTGTGGCCCGCCTCCGGCAGCGTGGCGCCTGAGGCCGCGGTGGTGCAGGTGGCGTCGGCCAGCGGCACGCAGGTCGTGCTGGCCGAATCGCTCGGCACGTTGAACCCCGGCGACCGGATCGCGACCGTGCAGTGGCGCGACAGCGTGCGGGTGACCAGCGTCGACGCCGCGCACCCGACGCAGGTCGGCATCGACGGCGACGTCGCTTTCGGCGCGAACGACGTGGTGGGCCTGCTCTCGCACCATGCCGACGCGTCCAACGGCGCCTACGTGCTGGCCATTGCCGGCAAGGTGCTGACGCTGGCGGCCGGCCTCGCGCACGGCGACGGCATCGTCGACCAGGGCTGGATCGWCGGTGGCATCGTCGGGCCGGCGGCGCTGGCCTGGCAGCCGCCGGTGCCCTTGTCCTTTCCCGCGCCGTGGCAGCCGCTGCTGCGCATGGACACGGTCGACGGGCTCGACAGCCGCACGCTCGCCACCGTGTACGGGCTCGACCTGGTGACGGGCGTGTTCCAGTCGCGCGCCGCGATGCCGATCGAGCTCGATGCGTCGGGCCCGCACCTGCTGATGCTGAGCCCCGCGTCGACCCCGGCCTACCGTTTGCGGCCCGAGACGCTGTCGCTGATCACCAGCTTCAACAGCGACTTCCCCGCGGCCTTCGTGACCTTCGCGCAGAAGCAGCAGCTGGTGGTGCGGTGGTTCGGCTGCCAGCAGGAGTTCCCGCCCGCCGGCGGCTGCCCCGGCCAGGTGCCGTGGGATCCGTGCGCGCCGCGCGCCTGAACAGAGAGAGGACCCGAACACCATGGCCATCATCGGCGAGACCCGCTTCACGGAGCGCAGCAGCTTCTTCAACGGCCAGCGCCTGTTCGCGTCGGACCTGCAGGACGTGGACGACTTCAATCGCCAGATGCGCTGGCTGCACAACCAGAGCCTGCACCAGCCGGGCATCGGCGCGGGCTTCGCGACCGCGGGAAGCAAGGGCGACCGCGAGGTCTCGATCCAGCCCGGCTATGCCATCGATTCCGCGGGCCGCGAGATCGTGCTGGCCGATGCGGTGATGCAATCGGTGCCGCCGGTGGCCGGCGACGATTTCGGCGGGCCGGTGTTCTTCGACCTGACGGTGTCGTATCCCAGCGGCGCGCTGCAGGTTGCCGAAACCCGCGACGGCGTCTGCGGCGTGGCCGGCGGCGCGATCCGCCTGCGCGAGACGCCGGTGTTCTGCTGGGTGCGGCTCGGCCCGGCGCCGGATTACCTGCCGACCGACCCGACGCTGCGCGACGCGGTCGTGAGCGGCACGCAACTGCGGCTCGCGCGGGCGCAGGTGCTCAACTGCCGGCTCGACCAGCCGCTCTCGCTGGCCCAGCGGCGCAATGCGCGCCCCGCGGCCCAGCCCTATGTGGCGAGCGGTGTCGCCGAGGAACTGGACTGGGACCTGCCCGATGCAGGCAACGGGGCCTCGGGCTTCGGCCTGCAGCTGGTCGCGTCCATCGACACCACGCCGGCCGGCTTTCGCACCACGCCGTGCTACTCGGCGCAGGTGGTGGGCAGCCGCGAGTTCACCTTCGTCGATGCCAAGGGCAACGAGGTGCCGCGGCTGGTGGACGGCTTCGTGATGCTGCTGGCCGCGAGCAGGACCGGCTTCGACTTCTCGGTCCTGGTGCCCGACGCGCTGCTGACCAGCCTGCCGCCCGTTGCCGGCGACCCCGATCCGCAGAGCGACGAATTCAGGAAGCAACTGCTCGAACAGGTCGCGGCGCAATGGCGCGTCGACTGGATCGGGGTCGAGGGCTGACACCATGGCCGCACCGGACATCCGCCCCTTCCGCTACCTCAACGACGACGGCCTGTGGCCGCGTTTCCACTGGCACGGGCTCGTGCTCGGCCACGATGGGGCGCTGCGCCTGGCCGGGCTGCCGGCCTTGGACGGTCCGCTGCCCGCGCACCTGGAGGCGCTCGCTGCCGTGCAGCCGCCCGGTGGCGTGGCGATCGATGCGGACGGCTCGGTGTACCTCAGCGATCCCGCGAGCGGCCTCGTCTCGTCGATCGAGGGCTGCTTCGGCGCCGTCGATGCCGTGCCGTGCATCGGCGGGCCGGGCGCGGGCGCGACGCCATTCGACGCCCCCGCGGGGCTGGCGATCGCGGCGCATCGCCATGCGCTGTACGTCGCCGACGCCGGCCACCACCGCGTGCTGGTCTTCGACCTCGCGAGCCTGGCGCTGGTGGAGGTGCTGGAGGGCTTGCAGCGACCGGTCTCGCTGGCGCTGGACGAGGCCGACCAGCTCTACGTCGCCGACACCGGCGCCCGCCGGGTCGACCTGTTCACCGTGTCGGGCGACCGCGTGGCGGCCTTCGGCGACATGGTGCAGGCCAGTGGCCATGCGGACGATCCCTGCGCAGTGGCGTGCGACGGCGGGCGGGTGTACGTGCTGGACGGCGCGACGCACGAGATCGCCGTGTTCTCGCCGCAGGGCCTGGTCGAGGTCGTGGCCACCGGCATCGAGCAGGCGATCGCGTTCGCCGTCACTGCCGGCACGCTCTGCGTGGGTGACCCGGGCCGGCGCCGCATCGCGGTGTGGTCGCGCGGGCAGGGCGGGTCGTGGCGCCATGCCGGCGATGCGGCGGGCTACGACGGGCCGGTCGCCGCC
>NZ_JBFUGN010000832.1:0-2772 GCF_056402895.1 Rhizobacter sp. P3_B12
GGTCAGCCGGCGTCTCAAGTCCTTGATCTTGCGAAGAATTTTCTGGATTTTGCATGGGTGGATCCTGTCGAATGGCGCGCAGATGGGCGCTTTGCCCCGCGTTTCAAGAGGGGCTTTCAAAATAATGCAGGGCCCCGGTGATGCTGGGCACGTGGGACCGTGCGGGGGAAAGGCAAGGGCGGGCCGACCCGGGCCCAGGGTCATTCAGGGTCGATGCTTGCGCTCCAGCGGTTCCAGTCGGCGAGCTGGCGGCGATCACGCTTGGTGGGGCGGCCCTGCTCGATCGCCAGGGCCGGTTCGGCCGCCAGCTTGCGCTGCTTCGCCGCCTCGTCGCGGCGCGCGATGCTGTCGGCGGTCTCCTCGTACAGCGCCTGCGCGACCGGCGCCGGCCCGCGCTGGTGGCTGAGCGCCCRCACGACGATGCTGAGGGTCAGCGGCCCCTGGCGCATCTCGACGCGATCGCCCGGCCTCAGCTCGCGTGCCGGCTTCGCGGCCTGACCGTTCACGCTGATGCGGCCCTTGTCGATCTCCTGGGTCGCGAGGCTGCGGGTCTTGAAGAAGCGGGCGGCCCACAACCATTTGTCGAGCCGCACGCCGGCGTCGGCGGGTGCGCTGGAAGGTGTACCGGGGTGGGCGCTATGGGATGACTTCGCCATGAACGGTTCGGGGACGGGGCTGCGCGCAGTGGTGGAGCCCCCAGTGTAGGCAGTTTCAGGCCGGCGGCGGCTCGCTGGCGGGCCGGAACCGCACCGTCGCGTCGAGGCCGGCGAGCCGGCCGGCGTACTGCCGGTTCGCCAGCTCGATCGTCGCGCCCACCGAATTGCAGATCTCGCGGCAGATCGACAGCCCGAGCCCGCTGCCCTGCGTCGGGTGCCCGGTGTGGAACGGCTCGAACAGCCGGTCGCGCAGCTCGGGGGCGATGCCCGGGCCGCTGTCGCTGATCAGCAGCTCGGCGTTCGCGACCCGCATCAGCAGCTCGCCGCGCTTTGGCGTCTCGCGGATCGCGTTGTGCAGCAGGTTGCGCAGCAGCTCCCGCACCATCCACTCATGGCCGTGCACCAGGCTCGTTTCGGCCTGCAGCTCGAAGTCGAGGTCGCGCTCGCCGATCAGCGGCGACAGGTCGAGCGCCACCTCGTTCGCCAGCGCTCCCAGGTCGGAGATGGCCGGTTCGGCCTGGCCTTGCACCTGCTCGACCTTGGCCAGCGCGAGCATCTGGTTGGCCAGGCGGATCGCCCGGTCGACCGTCGCATGCATCGCCGGCAGTGCGTCGCGGGCATCGCTGGCCGGCATGCACAGCGCCGACTGCACCTGGGTCTTCAGCACCGCGAGCGGCGTGYGCAGCTGGTGCGAGGCATCGCGCACGAACTGGCGCTGGTGGTCGTGCAGCCGCTGCAGTCGCTGCATCAACTGGTTCACCGCGCCGAGCAGCGGTGTCATCTCGGCCGGCAGGTCCGGGCTCGCGACCGGCGACAGGTCGCGGGCGCTGCGCGATTCGAGCTGCGCGCGCAGCGCCTCGATCGGCCGCAGCGCGTGGGCGACGACGAACCAGGTGATCGCCACGACGACGCTGATCAGCAGCGCCTGGCGGACCAGCGTGTCCATCAGGATCTGCCGCGCGAGCCGCCGCCGCACCTCCAGCGTCTCGGCCACCTGCACCAGCGCGACGCCGCGCGCGTCGGAGCTGGCCACCGGCTGGTAGAGCGCAGCGATGCGCACCGGCTCGCCGCGGAACTCGCCGTCGTAGAAATCGACCAGCGCGTCGTATGCCGAGCGCTGCGGCGGCGTGCGCGCATAGGGCGGGAAATCGGCATAGCCCGACAGGAACTCGCCGTTGAAGCCGCTCACGCGGTACATCATCCGGGCGTCGCCGTTGTCCAGCATCTCCAGCGCGTTGTACGGCAGCTCCACGTGCAGGTCGTTGCCCTTGACGGACAGCAGCTCGCCGATGTTGCGCGCCGAGCTGAGCAGCGTGCGATCGTAGGCCAGCGTGATGGCGTCGAGCGCGCGCTGGTAGAGGCTGACCGTGTCGAACGCGATGAAGCAGGCGATCGGCAGCACGATCCAGCCCATCAGCCGGCGCCTCAGGGAATAGACCGGCTGCGTCATGCGGCGCCGTCGGCCGGGTCGCAGCGCAGCAGGTAGCCCAGGCCGCGCAGCGTGATCAGCGAGACGCCGGAGCCGGCGAGCTTCTTGCGCAGCCGGTAGGCCACCACCTCGATCGCCTCGAACTGGATGTCGGTCTCCATCGGGAACACGACGCGGAACAGCTTCTCCTTCGGCTGCGCATGGCCGGGCCGCGCGATCAGCGCCTTCAGCAGCGCCTGCTCGCGCGGCGTCACGTCGAACACGCGGCCGTCGAGGTAGAACGCGCCGGACGACAGCTCCAGCGTCAGCGCGCCGCAGGCGAGCTCCTCCGATCCGGGGTCCGCGGTGCGGCGCAGCAGCGCGCGGATGCGGGCCTCGAGTTCGTCCAGGTCGAACGGCTTGGCCAGGTAGTCGTCGGCACCGGCGTTCAGGCCCAGCACCCGGTCGCCGACCGCGCCACGCGCCGTCAGCACCACGATGGGGACGCGGATTCCCTCGGCGCGCGCGCGGTGCAGCACCTGCAGGCCGTCCAGGCCGGGAATCGTCAGGTCGAGCAGCGTCAGGTCGGGCGGCTGGTTGCGCAGCTGCTGCAGCGCATCGCTGCCGTTGTGCACCACCGCCATGTCGAAGCCGCGCCGTTCGAGCGCCAGCTGCAGCGCCTGCGCCATCGCGAGGTCGTCTTCCACC
>NZ_JBFUGN010000833.1:0-2767 GCF_056402895.1 Rhizobacter sp. P3_B12
ATCCACAGCCGCAGCTCGGTGTTCAGCACCGCGGCCTCGTCCGACGAACCTTCGGCCGACGGGTAGGCGCGCACGCCGCGCGCGCCGCCGAGCGTCATCTTCTCGGCGTTGTCGAGGTTCTTGCTCGCGAACTGGCCGACCAGCCCGACGAACAGCGACACCCGCGGTACCACGGCCTGCAGCCGGTTGACCTGCAGGCCGAGCTTGCGGAAGCTGCCCTGCGTCGCGCGGTCACCGAGCGTGGCGTCGTAGTTGCGATAGTCGTCGCTCTCGATGTCGAGCTTGCCGAACTGCAGCGAGAGGTTGCCGCCGGTGAAGCCGCCGCCGGCGAACGCGTCGCGGTTCTCGAACGACAGGCCGAACTCGCCGCCGCGCACCTTCTTCTCGGTGGTAGCGCCGAACTCGTCGACCAGCTTCTTGCTCGTCAAGGCGACGCGGCCGACCAGGTTGCGGTCGCGCGTGCGGATGAAGGGGTACGACAGCGACACATCGGCGACGTTGGCCGAGCCGACCGCGCCGGCACCGGCGAAATCCTGCCCCAGCTCGTACTCGACGCGCGAGATGCCGGCCCCCAGCCGCCACGCGGTCGAGCCGAGCGGAATTTCGTAGCCGAGCCGGCCGACCAGCGTGCCCTTGCCGCTGGAGACGGAGGCGCGCAGGTCGAGGTTGTCGCCCGAGCCGGTCGGGTTGTTCCAGCGCAGCAGCGCGCCGGCGCGGTAGCGGCCGGTCGTCTCGGAGCCGTAGTTGTCGGCATCGACGCTCGCGTCCCAGCCGCGGCGTGCCTCGGTCTGCACCGCGATCGCGTAGCGGCCTTCGTCGCCGGTGGGCAGCAGCGTCGACTTGGCGCCGACGCCGGGCCAGTCGTTCAGCGTGTACATCGCGCGGTCGAGCGCCAGCACGTCGAGCGGCTCGTCCTTCGCGATGCCGTTGCGCTCCAGCACCGCGGTGATCTTCTGCGGCGAGATCGGCGGCTTGTCGGGGCTCTCGACCGTCACGCGGACGATGCGTGGTTCGACGATCGCGATCTGCAGCACGCCTTGCGCGAGATCCTGCGTCGGGAAGCCGACGCCGACCAGGCCGTAGCCGCGCTCCTCGTAGAAGCGGCGCAGCGCGACCGCGACCACCGCGAGGTCGGTGGCGACGATCTCGCGGTTCAGCCAGGGCTTGACGACCTGCTGCAGCTCGGCTTCGGGCACCGCCTTGGTGGGGGTGAAGCGGACCGCGGTGATCGTGAACCTGACGACCGGCTTCGCCGCAGCGGCGCGCGGCGCGGAGGCGGCATCGGCGGCCTGTGGCGCGTTGCGCAGCGCGGGGGCTTCGGTCTGGCCGTGGGAGATCAGCGGGAATGCCAGGGCCAGCGCCATCGGCAGCGTGCGCAGAGGGAAGTGGATCATGTTCGTTCTCATCGCGCGGCCACAGCGTTGAACACCTGGAGGCGTCCATTCCCGATGACGTTGAAGGGGGCCCAGAAGAACGGATGCGCGAAGCGGCGGTTCTTCTGCACCTCGAGTTCGGCCTGCTGCATCGCGCCCATCAGGTCGCGGCCGCCGGCCAGTTCGCGGTACAGCCGGGTCATCAGCAGGTCGGTGGATTCATCGGCCACCGGCCACAGCGACGCGACGATGCTGTTCGCGCCGGCCGACAGGATCGAGTGCGTGAAGCCGACGATCTCGTCGCCGCGCGCGACCTTGCCGAGCCCGCTCTCGCAGGCAGACAGCGTCATCAGGCGCACGCCGTCGAGCTTCAGGTTGTAGATGTCGCGCGCCTCCAGCAGCCCGGGCTCGCTGGGGGTGGAGGCCAGCAGCACGCGCGAGAACAGCGGGTCGGCCTCGTCGAGCTCGGCGTGCGCCGCGATGTGCACGACACTGGCCGACGCGGCGCCTTCCTTGAAGCGCTGCTTGGTGGCCTCCTGCTGCACGAAGACCTCGCTGCGGCCGAACTGCTGGGCCACCTTCTGCACCTCGCGCTCGGCGCCGGGCAGCGGCGGCACGTCGCGGTCGGTGGCCGGGTTGCCGAAGCCGAGCAGAGACGAGGCCTGCGCGTTGCCGCGCGCGAGCAGCTTCGAGCCCACTGCGGCCGACGGCCACACCGCCAGCGCGCTGCGCTCGACCAGGAAGCCGCGGCCGTCGTGCAGCGCCTGGAACGGCAGGTAGTGCAGCGGGCCGTGCGGCACGACGAACAGCCGGCGCGAGTCACCGAGGTCGATGCCCGACAGCAGCGACTTGTAGAGCTGCTGCGCGAGCGAGGTGGTGTCGCGGCGGCGTTCGATGACGCTCGCGCGGAAGCCCTCGACCTGCTTCGCGAGCGAGGCCTGGCCTTGCGGGATCAGCGCGGCCGACAGCCCGCTGCGCGTGACCAGCCAGACGACGCTGCGGTCGTCGAGCACGTGGAACTGCAGCACCGCGTCGCCGGCGCCGAGCGAGCGCTGCAGCTCGGGCAGCGAGACGCGCTCCTGCGCCAGCGTGTCGCTCGCGCGATCGCGGATGGAATCGAGCAGCTGGCGCGAGCGCGAGGCCTCGGAGAGCGTCCACGCGGCCTCGTAGTTGCGCGCGTCGAGGCTCAGCGCCAGCGCGGCGTTGAACACCTGCTGGATGTCGCCGAACAGGCCGGTCTTGAACTCCTCGCTGGTGAACTTGCTGCGCAGGCGCTCGGCCTGCTGCACGGTGTCGAGGTAGGCGGCCAGCGCGGCCGGCTTGTCGCCGCGGGCGGCCTCGACGCGTGCGATGCCTTCGGAGGCCCACAGGCGGTGGTAGGCGGTGTCGCCGGC
>NZ_JBFUGN010000834.1:0-2767 GCF_056402895.1 Rhizobacter sp. P3_B12
ATCCCGCCGTCGCCGCCGGTCGCCAAGCGCGCCGCCGCACCGCGCGCCCAGCCCGCCCGCCCCGCACCGGCCCCGCAACCCGCTCCCGCCCCGGCGATGGAAGTCAGCGACGACGTCGCCCGCCTGTCGATGAGCACGCTGTCGTTCCAGGATTACGTGCGTGAGCGCATGCTCAAGCGCCGCCAGGCCGCGATGCAGCAACAGCACGGCCGCGACAACGAACCCAGCTTCATGCCCGACGATGAGCCGTCGCTGCCGACCGCGCTCGAGCAGCGCCTGGCCGAACGGCAGGCAATGCACCCGGCACCGGCCCAGCACGCGCCGATGCAGGCCGTCGGTGGCCGCAGCGCCACGCTGCGCGAGCCGCCGGTGCTGCGCGAAGAAATCCGCGTGCAGCAACAGCAGGCCGCCGCCGCCCAAGCGCAGGCGCAAGCCCATGCACAGGCCCTGGCCGATGCACGGGCCCAGGCCCACGCCCAGCAGCACACGCCCGCCCCGGTGCCCGCCGCACCGGTCGTCTCGCTCGCCGATGCCCGCTCCAACGTCAACGCCTCGGCGCGCCGCGACCAGCAGGACATGATGAACGAGCTGCGCTCGATGAAGGGCCTGATCGAGGAGCGCTTCGGCGCCCTGGCCTTCATGGAGAAGCTGCAGCGCCAGCCCGCCCAGGCGATGCTGATCCAGAAGCTGCTCGACAGCGGCTTCTCGCCGGCGCTGATCCGCAAGCTGGCCGAGAGCCTGCCGAACGACGTGAGCGACGAGACCTCGTGGGCCGCCAACATCCTCGAGCGCAACCTGATCACCGGCGAGAACGACGCCGCGCTCGAAGACCAGGGCGGCGTCTACGCGCTGATCGGTTCCACCGGCGTCGGCAAGACGACCAGCGCCGCCAAGATTGCCGCCGCCTTCGCCACCAAGCACGGCGCCGCCAACCTCGGCCTGATCACGCTCGACGCCTACCGCGTCGGCGCCCACGAACAACTGCGCGCCTATGGCCGCATCCTCGGCGTGCCGGTGCACACCGCGCACGACCGCGCCTCGCTCGAAGACCTGCTGGAACTGCTGGCGGGCAAGAAGATGGTGCTGATCGACACCGCCGGCATGGCGCAGCGCGACAGCCGCACCCGCGAACTGCTCGACATGCTGGCCCACCGCTCGATCCAGAAGCTGCTGGTCGTCAATGCCGCCGCGCAGGGCGAGACCATCGAGGACGTGATGGTCTCGTACCGCGCCGCCGCCTGCAAGGGCATCGTGCTGTCCAAGCTCGACGAAGCCGTCAAGCTGGCGCCGGCGCTCGACGCGCTGATCCGCCACAAGCTGAAGGTGGTCGGCGTCGCCAACGGCCAGCGCGTCCCCGAAGACTGGCACCGCCTGTCGGCCCACGCGCTGGTGCATCGCGCGCTGCGCGCCAACACCGGCACTGCCTACCGCATGGATGCCGACGACGTGAACCTGATCTTCACGGCGCGCCAGCCGGCGCTGCGCACCCGCGGGTCGCTGCACGCCTGATCGATCGCCCGATCCCACAAGAACAGCCCCCCTCGACTCGTCCTCAGCGCCCCATGCACGACGCCTACGACTCCTCGTTCCCGCAAGACCAGGCCCACGGCCTGCGCCAGCTGTTCGGCCAGACGCGCGTGCGTTTCGTGCCGGTGGTGGCCAACCCGAACATGGCGTTCGGCGGCGTGATGCTGGAGCGCCTGTGCACCGCCTTCGGCGAGCTGGGCGCGCATGTGCTGGTGATCGACGCCTCCGACCGCGCGCCGGCCCCGGCCGAGCTGACGGCCGTCGGCCTGACCGGCTGCGTCGAGGCGCTGTCGCACCAGGTGTCGTACCTGGCCGCGCGCGGCCTGCCGATCCGCTACGTGGACGCGCACGGCAGCACCGCCAACTTCCTGCACGCCGCCGCCGATGCCGCGCCGCACGCCGACGTGGTGCTGGTGCATGCGACCGAGACCGACCTGTGCCGTTTGTTCATGCGCAGCGAGGCGCGCCCGCTGCTGCTGGCCGACGACCGCCCGAGCAGCGTGACCCACGCCTACGCCGCGATGAAGCTGCTGACGCAGCGCGCCGGCCTGATGGTGCACGACCTGCTGCTCGGCGCCGCCCCGCATTCGCCGCGCGCCGAACGCATCGCGCAGCAGATCGCCTCGTGTGCCGATGGCTTCCTGGGCGCCGTGCTGCGCGACTGGATGCACGTCGACCCTGCGTCCGATGTCAACGATCCGCCCACGCCGGCCCTGCGCCGCTGGGCCCGTGATGTGCTGCAGCCTGCCGCCTCTGTCGAAACCGCGTACGCCACCGCATTCCCGGCGTACCGCGATTTCCCGCAGCAGGCCCTGAACTGAATTTCCCCGGAGCTGACCCCATGTATACCGCCAAAGGCCAACTCGACGTCAACACGATGCTCAAGCAGTACAGCTCGCTGGTGCGCCGCCTCGCGCACCAGATGATCGCGAAGCTGCCTGCCAACGTCGAGATCGACGACCTGATCCAGGTCGGCATGATCGGCCTGACCGACGCGCTGAGCCGCTTCGACGCAGCCCAGGGCGTGCAGTTCGAGACCTTCGCGACGCAGCGCATCCGCGGCGCGATGCTCGACGAGCTGCGCGGCAACGACTACCTGTCGCGCGGCACGCGCAAGCAGCAGCGCACCATCGAATCGGCGGTGCACAAGCTCGAGCAGAAGCTCGGCCGCGCGCCCGCCGAGAGCGAGATCGCCCGCGAGATGGGCGTCACGCTGCCGGAGTACCAGGAACTCCTTGGC
>NZ_JBFUGN010000835.1:0-2762 GCF_056402895.1 Rhizobacter sp. P3_B12
GGTCGAAGGAGTCTGGCGGGCAACACGGGAAAAATGACGCATCGCGACGGCGGTGGCCACCGCCAGCAACGCGCTGCAGAAGAAGAACGGCGCGCCGACGCGCCAGTCGTTGTGCGGCAGGTGCGAGACGACGCCCAGCAGCGGGGCGCCGATCACCGGGGCGATCACCGCGGTCATGCTGGTCAGCGCGGCCATCGCGCCCATGGTCTGGCCCTGCGTGCGCTGATCAGCGGCGTTCGAGACGATGCTCTGGATGGCCGCGGCCACCGTGAAGCCGAACACGTTGAAGCCGATCACCGCATACATCATCCAGCCCTCGGTCGCGAGCGCCCAGCCCAGGTTGGCAAGCGTGCTCGACACCAGGCCGATGGTGGCCAGCCGCGTCGCGCCGAAGTGCTTCAGCAGCCGCTGCAGCAGCATGCCCTGCACGATCGCCGACGCGACGCCGACGGTGAACAGCGACCAGCCGTTCTCGCGCGGGCCCCACTCGAAGCGCAGCCCGGTGTACAGCACCCAGGAGGTGTGCAACACGAACTGCGCCAGCGTGCACAGGGCCGACACCGCGATCAGGCCGCCCACGCCCTTCAGGCTGCCCAGGTGCATCAGCGCGGCGACCGGGTTCAGCGAGCGCATCGAGGCCTTGTTGCGGCGCTCCGGCGGCAGCGATTCGGGCAGCACGAAGTACCCGTAGACCAGGTTCACCAGGGCCAGCGTGCCGGCGGCGAAGAACGGCCAGTGGATGTCGATCGAGCCGAGCAGCCCGCCCATCACCGGCCCGAGGATGAAGCCGATGCCGAACATCGCGCCGAGCTGGCCGAAGCGCTTCGCGCGGTCTTCGGGTGGCGTGATGTCGGCCACGTAGGCGTTCGCCACCGCCGCGTTCGCCTGCAGCGCGCCGCTCACCAGCCGCACCGCCACCAGCACCCACAGCTGCGTCGCGAGCGCCGTCGCGAAGAAGCTGAACGCGAAGCCGCAGAAGCCGAGCAGCAGCACCGGCCGGCGGCCGTAGCGGTCGGACAGCGCCCCGAGCACCGGCGAGCTGAAGAAGTTCGCGATGCCGAAGGTGAACGCGACCGCGCCGTACCAGAAGGCCTGCTCGGCCGGGTTGGCCGTGAAGCCGCCGACCAGCACCGGCAGCACCGGCACGATCAGGCCGATCGCCATCATGTCGATCAGCACCGTCAGCAGGATGAAGCGCATCGCCGCCGGGCGGCCGGCGGGCGGCTGCGCGGGCGCGGTCGTGGGACTCGTCGTCAAGGTCGCTGGCGCCCGGCGTGCGGGCGTCACTCCATGCGGTAGTTGGGGGCTTCCTTCGTGATCTGCACGTCGTGCACGTGGCTCTCGCGGATGCCGGCCGACGTGATCTCGACGAACTCGGCGCGGTCGCGCATGTCGTCGATCGTCGGGCAGCCGCAATAGCCCATCGAGGCGCGCAGCCCACCGGCCATCTGGAACACGATGCTGACCATCGAGCCCTTGTACGGCACGCGGCCCTCGATGCCTTCCGGAACCAGCTTGTCGGCGTTCGGGTTGGCGCCGGTGTTGTCCTGGAAATAGCGGTCGGCCGAGCCCTGCTGCATGGCACCGATCGAGCCCATGCCGCGGTAGCTCTTGTAGCTGCGGCCCTGGAACAGCACGATCTCGCCCGGCGCCTCTTCGGTGCCGGCGAACATGCCGCCCATCATCACGGTGCAGGCACCGGCCGCGATGGCCTTGGCGATGTCGCCCGAGTAGCGGATGCCGCCGTCGGCGATCAGCGGCACGCCGGTGCCCTTCAGCGCGGTGGCGACGTTGTCGATCGCCATGATCTGCGGCACGCCGACGCCGGCGACGATGCGGGTGGTGCAGATCGAGCCGGGGCCGATGCCGACCTTCACGCCGTCGGCACCCGCCTCCACCAGCGCCAGCGCGGCCGCTCCGGTGGCGATGTTGCCGCCGATCACGTCGATCTGCGGGTAGTTCTTCTTGACCCAGCGCACCCGGTCGAGCACGCCGGCGCTGTGGCCGTGCGCGGTGTCGACGACGACCGCATCGACGCCGGCGCGCACCAGCAGCTCGAGGCGCTCTTCGGTGTCTTCGCCGACACCCACCGCCGCGCCGACGCGCAGCTTGCCGTGCGAGTCGCGCGCGGCGTTCGGGAAGTTGGTCTGCTTGGTGATGTCCTTGACGGTGAACAGGCCGCGCAGCTCGAAGGCGTCGTTGACGACGACCACGCGCTCGAGCTTGTGCTTGTGCATCAGCGCCTTGGCATCGGCCAGCGAGGCACCGTCGCGCACCGTGATCAGGCGCTCGCGCGGGGTCATGATCTCGCGCACCGGGATGTCCATGCGGGTCTCGAAGCGCAGGTCGCGGCCGGTCACGATGCCGACCACCTTGCCGTCCTCGAGCACCGGGAAGCCCGAGATGCCGTGCTGGCGCGACAGGTTGATCACGTCGCGCACCGGCACGCCGGGCGAGATGGTGATCGGATCGCGCAGCACGCCCGACTCATAGCGCTTCACGCGCGCCACCTCGGCAGCCTGCTGCTTCGGCGAGAGGTTCTTGTGGACGATCCCGATGCCGCCTTCCTGCGCGATCGCGATCGCGAGGCGTGCTTCCGTCACGGTGTCCATCGCCGCGGACACGAGCGGAAGGTTCAGTCGGATGTTGCGGGAGAGCTGGGTCGCGAGCGAGGTGTCGCGGGGCAGGACCTGGGAGAAAGCTGGCACCAACAACACATCGTCGAAGGTGAGYGCTTTGCCAAGAAGGCGCATGAGAAAAAC
>NZ_JBFUGN010000836.1:0-2744 GCF_056402895.1 Rhizobacter sp. P3_B12
GCCCGCCCGTGGATGAAATCGTCCAAAGGCTGCTGGCCAATGCTGCGCTGGCATCGTTCGACATGCAGCGTGTCGTACATCGCATGACGGTCGATGCTGTGAAGGGGCTCCAGGGCGTTCGCAGGCCCATGCTTCAGATCTATGGCGAGTTGGACGCCCTGGTGCGGGCCGACGCCAGCGCCGGGCGTGCTCGGCAACTCAATCCATCGATCCGGACGCTCTTCTATCCCGACACGGGACACGCGCCATTTCTTGAATCGCCCCAGCGGTTCAACGATGACCTGGCAGGGTTCATCGCGAAGGCTCATCCCGCATCCTTGGCCGGCGGCGCAGCGATGCAGACGCAACCCCGTCGAACTGCGGCGGGCCCGCGTTGAAAGTCGACATCGAAATCGACCTCTCCGATCGACGTGTATTCGACGATCGACTTTCCCGAAATGCTTCGCGTCTTGAGTTCTCACGCAGCCTCGGCCGACTGCAGGCACTCGACCATGGCGTGCGAAAGTCAGCTGCCGTCGCAGGGCCCGTACTCTGCCCTAGCATACGGCCCATTCCAGCACGCCCACTCTTCATGCAAAACCGTCTCCTGACGACCAGCCTGCTGCTCGCGCTGAGCGCATCGGCCCACGCCGCTGAACTCCTCGTCGAGCCTGTCCAGGCAGGCCTCGCCGACCCGAGCCTGCAAAGCTACAACCTGCAGGAGCAGCGCGAGCTGCGCGTGTTCGCACGCTCAGCCGCTGGGTTCAAGCGTTCGCAGATCGTCTGGCAGCGCCGCGTCAACGGCGAGTGGTTGGCCCCGCAGGTGATGCCTTTCAGCGACCCGCGCTGGCGAGACTCCGACCCGCACCTGAGCGGCGATGGCAAGACGCTGACCTTCGTCTCCGACCGCCCCCTCGAGGGCGAGAAGGCGCTGGGGCAGCTGGACATCTTTGAGTCGCGCTGGACGGACGGCCAATGGAATGCGCCGCGGCGCCTGGCCGAGGCCGTGCAGAGCCCCGGCTACGAGCTCGGGCCGGAGCGCTATGGCGAGCGCCTCTACTTCGGCTCCGACCGTCCCGGCGGGCCGGGCCAGCTGGCGGTCTACCAGAGCGAGCGTCTGGCCGATGGCACGTACAGCGTGCCGGTCGCGCTTCAGGCACCGATCAATGTGGGACTTTCCAACAGCGACTTCACGCTGTCGCCGGATGGCCGCTACGCGGTGTGGTGGAGCGACCGCAGCGAGACCAAGGCCAAGCAGGACGGCGACCTGTTCCTGGCGGAGCGGATCGGCGCCGGGTTCGGCCCGGCGATACGCCTGCCAGCACCGGTCAACAGCCCGAGCTTCGAGTTCACGCCGTCGGTCAGCAGCGATGGTCAGTGGCTGATATTCGCCTCCACCCGCCCGGGCCAGCATGCCGCGGGTCTGTCTCAGCTCTACCGCGTCAGCTGGCCGGCGCTGCTGGCCGAGCTGGGCTCGCGGGCCGAGGCCCAAAGCCAGGCCCAGCTGGAGCAGCGTCTCGGCGATCTGTGGCGCACCTTCAACAGCAAGGCCGGTGGCGCGCCCGACGCCGAGCTGCTGCGCCCGCTGCTGCATCCGCAAGCGCGGATCTGGGGCCAGCGCCTGCGCGATGCCAGCCTCGACGTGGGCAGCTGGTCAGGCACCGAGTTCCTGGCCACGCTGAAAGAGCCGACGCCGAAGGCGATGTTCGAATGCGAGGTCCATCGCGAGCTGCGTCGCCATGGCGCCCACGCTCAGGTCTATAGCGTGGTCGAGACCCGTTACGACAGCGCCGAAGCGCCMGCCGCTTTCACCGGCGTCAACAGCAGCCAGTGGCAGCTGGGCTCGCAGGGCTGGCAGCTGCTGTCCCTGCACTACGCGCTGGAGCTGCCGGGGCAGGCGCCCGCACCGCGCACGCGGCGCAGCGGCGACTGCCTGGGCTGAGCTCAGCGCTGCGCCAGCGGGGCCGTGGCGGCGTTGAAGGTGATCGTATTGGCAACCAGGGAATCGAAGGCAAACTCCTTCTCGTCCGGGTCCTGCAAGGCAGACCCGAAGCAGAAGTCCGCCACAGCGCCTACTGAGTCGTAAAGCGAGCGCTCAAACGTCTGAGCCGAGACGAACCGAGTGGGCTGACTCACAGCTCTGCTTCTGCCGCTTTGCCGACGTACCAATTGCCTACGAAAAACAGARCCCACGTTACGGGAACTATCGGAAGCGAGAGGATGCTGGCCATGCTGCCTCCACCTGTCCGGCTGTCGACGTAGAGCAAATACCCCGGAACGCATGGCGAAAGAAGCGCATTCAAGATGTGGATCGTCACTCCCGACTTGAAGCTGTCATGCGTCGAATCGACGATGCCTCGCTTTGCCTTGGCAAAGGCGATGGCGACTCCGATAAGAGCGGGGCAAAAGAGGACGGCAAGAAGCGCCGTGGCTGCGCAATCTTCCGGGAACTTGAGCATTGAATGACCTTGGCTTGTCTCAGGCTCGACCCAGATAGCAACTCAGGAGGGGCTGTCAGGATTTCTGTGTGCGAGGCGGTTGAGATGAATTGGCTATTGGCCGACTCGCTTATCGACTGCCGTGCGCCGGCAGTGTGAATCGCTCTTCGTAGACCACAGCGAATTGGTTCATCGCGGGGCGCCACTCCTTGGCTGCGCGTCCCCAGTCAGCCGTGATGTTGCGCAGTGCCAGCCAGATCAGCTTGGTGGCCGCGTCGTCGCTGGGGACGTGCCCGCGCGTCTTGATGATCTTGCGCAGCTGGCTGT
>NZ_JBFUGN010000837.1:0-2743 GCF_056402895.1 Rhizobacter sp. P3_B12
GCGTGGGCCGGCCACCGTCAGCGCGTCGCCGGGCTGCGCGCGCGCCGCCCAGTCGGACGCCGGGCCGTCGTCGTGCAGCGCGAAATCCAGCGTCAGCTCGCCCGCCGCGGCATCGTGGCGGCGCGGCGTGTAGTCGCGGCGCACCGGCTCGGCTGCGCCGGTGTCGATGAAGAGCTTCACATGGTCGTCGAACGACGCGCTGATGAAACCGGCCATCGGCTCGCCGGCCACCACGATGCGCCGGAAACCGGGGCTCGTGGCCTCGACGCGCACGACGCGCAGCTCGCGCCGCCGGATCTCATGCTGGACGCGCTGCACGCGCCGGGTGGAGGTTTCTGCCGTCATGGGGCTCGCTCTCGAAATGGTTGACAATATCCCCCATCATGAGCAAACAAGATGACAATGTCAACCATCAGGGCAAAGCCGTGCCCCGCATGGAAGACGACGTGCTGGAGCTGATCCACACGGTGATGCACCAGTACCGCGGGCAGCAGTACCAGGTGCTGCGCGACGGGCCGCACGACATCACGCACATGGAGAGCAAAGTGCTCGGTTACTTCGGCCGCCACCCCGGCGCGACGCAGAGCGAGCTCTCGCAGCACAGCGGGCGCGACAAGGCGCAGCTGGCGCGGCTGATCAAGGGGCTGCGCGAGCGCGGCCTGCTCGACGCGCAGGCCGACGCGGCGGATCGGCGCAGCGTCACTCTCTCGCTGACGGCTGACGGCCAGGCGGTGCTGCGCACGCTGCAGCAGCAGGCGCGCAAGCTGAATGCGCGGGCGGTGGCCGGGTTCAGCGCAGCGGAACAGCGGCAACTGCTGGCGCTGCTGCAGCGGGTGACGGACAACCTCGACGCGCCGGACTGACCACGGTGGTCGCTTCGGTATTGCCACACGCCCCCGGCGGTGGCGACCCGCGGCACCCACGGCACGCACCGGCGTCGGATGGCACGGCGCATCGCTACCATCGCGACCACACCCTGGAGACACGATGGACCTGCACGACGAACCACCCGCGCTCTCGCAGCGCCTGCCGCAAGGCATTGCGGTACTGGCCGCCGCACTCGGCGGGCTGGGCCTGATCTTCTGGGTTGCCGCGAACTGGTCCGAGCTCGGCCGCACCGGCCGCTTCGCCTTGCTGCAGGCCTGCGTGGTCGTGATGTGCGCCGGCGCGCTGTGGCGGCCCACGCTGCGCGCGCCGCTCGGGCTGCTGGCGCTGCTCGGGATCGGCGGCCTGTTCGCCTTCTTCGGCCAGACCTACCAGACCGGCGCCGACGCCTGGCAACTGTTCGCGCTGTGGGCCGCGCTCGCACTGCCGCTGTGCCTGGGCGCGCGCAGCGACGTGCTGTGGGCCCCGTTCGCGCTGGTCGCGATGAGCGGCATCTCGCTGTGGATCGTCGCGCACACCGGTCACCGCTGGCGCATCGAGCCGCAGGACCTGCCGGCCCACCTGATCGGCTGGAGCGCGGCCATCGCGCTGGTGGTCGCGCTGCACCCGGCGTGGCAACGCGTCACCGGCGGCGGCCTGTGGGGCGAGCGCACCGCGGTGACGCTGGCGGTCGTGATGATCTGCGTCAGCGGCGCCAGCGCGGTGTTCGGTGACCGCAGCGGCGCGCACTACGCGCTGGCGCTGGCGGTGCTGGGCATCGCGGCGGTGCTGCTGGCCAACGCGCGCAGCTTCGACATCTATGGCCTGAGCGCGGTCGCGCTCGGGTTGAACGCGCTGCTGGTCGCCGGCCTCACGCACCTGCTGTTCGACCGCCACAATTCCGGCGACGAGATCGGCAGGATGCTGCTGCTGGGCCTGTCGGCCGCCGGCCTGCTGGCCGCCAGCGTCTCGGGCGTGATGCACCTCGCACGCCGCCACGCCCACACCGGAGCAAGCGCATGAGCGATTCCCTGATGGCTCACTCCGAGACCCGCCCGTGGCCGGTCGTGCTGCTGACCGGCCTCGGCGCCTGGCTGGCCGCGGTGCCGCTGATCATCGTGGTCGGGATGCTGCTCGGCGATTTCGTCACGCGTGGCGCCGGCCCCTACGTGATCGGGCTGCTGGTGCTGGCCGGCTCGCTGGTGGTGCTGCATGCGCGGCAGGTGCCGTTGTTCGTCGAGCAGCTCGCGGTGCCGGGGCTGATCGTCGGCGGCGGCGCGCTCGCGTTCGGGCTGTTCCGCGACCTGCCGGATGCGCTCGCCTTCGCGACGCTCGGCACGGTGGCGCTGGCCGTCGCGGTGGTGGTGCGGGCCGACTGGCTGCGTGCCCTGCTCGGTGCGCTGGCGGCGGTGATGCTGGCACTCGCATTGGCGATCGACCCGTGGCGCTACTCGAGCACGATGCGCCTCGGCGCGTTCTGGCTCGCATGGCACGGCTGCGCCGCGGCGTGGGTGGCCGCCCATGTGCTGGTGCGCCGCATCGCACCGGTGCACGCCGCCGTCGTCGAGCCGCTCAGCGCCGGCTGGCTGCTCGCGACGCTGTGCGGCCTCGCGTGGTGGGCCGGCATGACCTTCCTGGTCGGCGCGAACCTCGGCGACTTTGCAGGCGACCTGGTGCGCGGGGGCGATAGCGGCCACCGCTGGATCGGCACGCTGCAGCAGGCCGCATCGCTGGCGCTGGCCGTCGCGGGGGCGCTGTGGGCCGCGCATCGCTGGCCGGRCCTGCGGCGGCCGTGGCTGGCCGGCGTGGCCGCGGTGCTCGCGCTGCTGGCCTGGTTGATGCCCACGCTCGGCGCGGTGCTGCTGGCGCTCGCGCTGAG
>NZ_JBFUGN010000838.1:0-2739 GCF_056402895.1 Rhizobacter sp. P3_B12
TCGGACGAATCCGCAATCGGATACAGCCGCCAGTCGTCGTTGAGCACATCGAGGTCGCCGCCGTTGGCCGTCCGCATCGCATTGGCGTAGGACGACGGCAACGAGCTTGCGAGTTCGCGTTCGGCTGCTTCTATGAACGAGGCTGCAAGGTCAAATGGCATACGGTCGGTAGTCGATGAAAGCATGGCAGATGGCGTGACCTTCGTTGGTCTTGCCGAGACATCAGTATCGCGCTTGGAAGCAGCCGTTCGCTTGCTGAGCTGATAGGCAATGGCCGACCCGGAAGAGACATCCGAGGCTCTGATCTCGTCGCCACAAAGCTGCCGGTCGCATGCAGCCGGCTGCCTCAAGCAGGCCTGGGAGTTCATGGCGCGCGGCGCGCGAGGTAGGTGACCCAATTGTTGCCGTCGCGCCCCACGCTGTCCGCGTCCCAACTGACCGAGAGGCCGGCCGCGGCGAGCCGTTCCGTGAAGCGCTCGCGCGTCCAGCACACGGTGTGGTATTCACCGGTCGTCTCGCCTTCGCCCTCGCGCATCGCGGCGAGGAACGCCCCGCCCGGCCTCAGTGCGGTGTGGATCTTGCGCAGGACGGCGTCGGTCTGGTTCCGATCGACATGGATCAACACACCCATGGCGAGCACGCCATGGTAGGGCCCTCCGAGTTCGTCGGTCACGACGTTCAACAACTCGGCATGCTTGCCTCGCTCCACCATCAGATCGACGAAGGCCTGGGTCGCGTCGGTGCGCCGGACCGCCAATCCAAGCGATTCGAGGACATCCGCATCGCGACCCGGCCCCGAGCCGATCTCCAGCACCCGTCCTCCGGGCGGCAGGACCTCGACTAGTCGCCGCAGTGCCTTCTGGATGTGCGGAGGTCGATGCGGGTCAACGAGCTTGTCGTACTCACGTGCAGAACCTTCATAGGATTGGAGAGTCTGGTGCATGCGGTCAAGGGCGGTGGTGCTCGGCTTCGTCATCGCGCTCCCCAGTGGTCAACACCCTGAGCGTAGAGCAAGAGCGTGGCCATCGCCAACGAGCCAAGCGCCAGGTCCTCCTCGATCACCTCAATCGTGATTGCGAGGCGCCCCTGACCTGAAGCACAGTCCTGTGACCTCCCGATCGAAACCGGTCATCGGCGTCGAGGACGCCACGTAGCAGTAGCCTTCGGGGAAATGGCAGATGTCAAAGGGCCGATCCGGTTCATCGACCAGATGCGGGCGAACCTCCAGCTTCCAGAAGGTATGACTCTCACCAGCAGGAATCCACCGAGGGGGGCGCCAACATTCGCAATCACGAACCCTGCTTGCATCTGGATCTCGGGGGACGTGTGATTGACGCCAGCTTGCTGAAAAGACGACCGCCGAGGCTCTCACTGGGGATCTCAAGCTGTTACCCACGCCCTCAGAATCGCGGCACCAAGCGGCAGAGCCGCCAAGAGCGCTCCTGTCGAAGCGGCCCACCCCTCGAACCAGTTCAGTGAGCCTTCGTTCTGCCACGACATCCACTGCCCTGTGCGCGCAGAGTTTGACACTGACGCCAACACCACGAGAGCAGCGCCGACGCCTGACAGCCAGAAGCAGGGTGGTCGCAGCGCAAGCAGGATGACGCCGATGGACAGTACGGCAACGAGCCATCTTCTGACCCTCGAATTCTTGAGCGTGAATGCTTGATCCATGCTGACTAGCCTACCCGAGAGCCGCCCCTTGCTGAAGACCGGTTGTGGCCGGCTTCAGGCATTCGACCTCGTAGCACGCACTCCAAACGACGACACCAAGCGAAAGTATTTTCTGAGCGGGAAGGCGGCCACTCAAGGCTTGTTTTCGTCGACCGACCGGCGGACCTCCTGGTAGCGGTTGCCTGCAAGGCGCGTCGGGCATTGAGCGCGCTCGAAATCTGCAGGCTGAAAGGCAACTGGAAACAGGTCGCAGAGAAGGTCACAGAATGCGTTGAACGAAGGCCCTCCGGGCCCAAAGGTGTCTATGAGCGCCGCGGCCCAACCCTGTGACCCGCTCGCTCCAGTACTTGTGCGAACCAGCTCCGTGAAGTGTGCGTTGAAGGCTTCGTGGATCCCCAGCGCGCCCGTTGCCGCAAGTGCGGCATCGAAGCCGTACAGTTGCGTCTCCAACTGCCGTATGTCGYGATCGAGCATGTACATACCGGGCCTTTGGCATGCCATGCGCATGAAGTTGATCGTCGCAGGATGGATCATTCTGAGCGACATCCCTCTGTTCCTTCATCGTCATACGCGACCAACCGTGGCTAAGCTCTTGGCAGGTCCGCGAAGTCATCCGCGACTTTGGTCAACATTCCAGTTTCATGCGACCAGTGATGAATCGCATCCCCAAAAGCGTCACCGTTTCGCAGAATCAAAAGTTGGTCGCCAGACCCGTTCCCGGCGATGGCCAGCGCGCGCGACGGAAACTTCGGCCACTGCTGAAGTGCTGATGTCTCCTTGATCGCGTGGYTTGACGTTCGGCTCAACCGTCTTCGGTCGGACGAATCCGCAATCGGATACAGCCGCCAGTCGTCGTTGAGCACATCGAGGTCGCCGCCGTTGGCCGTCCGCATCGCATTGGCGTAGGACGACGGCAACGAGCTTGCGAGTTCGCGTTCGGCTGCTTCTATGAACGAGGCTGCAAGGTCAAATGGCATACGGTCGGTAGTCGATGAAAGCATGGCAGATGGCGTGACCTTCGTTGGTCTTGCCGAGACATCAGTATCGCGCTTGGAAGCAGCCGTT
>NZ_JBFUGN010000839.1:0-2739 GCF_056402895.1 Rhizobacter sp. P3_B12
GCGCCGCGACAGCCCGTCGCGCGACAGCGCCGACGCACGCGCCCACCGCTCGAAGATCGCCGGGTGCTCCGGGTGGCGGGCCCGGTTGTCGTATTGACGGTCGAGGCGGTCGGGGTCGAATCGGACCATGCAGTCTCCGCGGTGCCGGCACAGGGGCGCCGGATGGGGGCGTTTCTAACCCGCCCGCCGCCGCAGGGCAAGCCGCGCAGGTCACCGATCGAAACCGATGCAGCCCCCGCGCCACGGCAGAATGCGCCATCGCTACGAGGCCCGCATGCACGCACGCTCCCACCGCCCTTCCCGCGGATTCACGCTGATCGAGCTGATGGTCGTGGTGGCCGTCATCGCCATCCTCGCCACACTGGCAGTGCCCAACATGCAGGGCCGGCTGGTGCGCGGGCAACTGGTCGATGCGGTCAAGCTGGCCGACATCGCCAAGGCGCCGGTGGCCGCCGCCTGGGCCACCACCAAGACGCTGCCGCTGGACAACGCCGCCGCCGGGCTGCCGGCGAGCGACAAGATCGTCAGCACGCTGGTGAGTTCGGTGGCGGTCGAATCGGGCGCGATCCAGATCACCTTCGGCAACCAGGCCAACGGCGCGATCCGCGGCAAGACGCTGACGCTGCGCCCGGCCGTCGTCGAGGACGCCCCGGTCGTGCCGGTCTCGTGGGTCTGCGGCCATGCGCCGGTGCCGGCCAAGATGACGGTCAAGGGCCTCGACAAGACCGATGTGCCGACCAACTTCCTGCCGGTGAACTGCCGCTGAGCGCGGGCCTCGAACCCTGGCACGAAGATCGCTTTATTGAGCTTGCCTGGCCGGAAAACCCGCGCCAGGCGGTCGTTCCCGCGGTTTCGGGGCGATCCGGAAACATGGAGTTCACATGATTGACAAACAACGTCACCGTTCCCCGGCCCCGCACGGCTTCCTGCCGAACTGGGTGCTGGTCGTGCTCGCGACCGGCGCGATGGCCCTGGTGGGCTTCGCCCACTCTTTCGTCTAGTCACCCGGGGTTGGGCAGCCGCGCTGTGCGGGCTGCCGGCGGATAGACTGCGCGAGGCCGCACCGGCCGCTCGCACCGTCACCCCGCCCCCATGTACGCGCCATTCTTCGGGCTCAAGCAGGAGCCCTTCTCGATCGCCCCGGATCCGCGCTACCTGTTCATGAGCGAGCGGCACCGCGAGGCGCTCGCCCACCTGCTGTACGGTGTGCGCGGCGGCGGCGGCTTCGTGCTGCTGACCGGCGAGATCGGGGCCGGCAAGACCACCGTCTGCCGCTGCTTCCTCGAGCAGATCCCCAAGCGCTGCAACGTCGCCTACATCTTCAATCCGAAGCTGACGGTCCTCGAGCTGCTGAAGACGGTGTGCGAGGAATTCCGCATCCCGTACCAGCACCAGGGCGCGGGCGCGCCGACCGTCAAGGACTACCTCGACCCGCTGAACGACTTCCTGCTGCGCACGCACGCGATCGGCCTGAACAACGTGCTGATCATCGACGAGGCGCAGAACCTGTCGCCCGACGTGCTGGAGCAGCTGCGCCTGCTGACCAACCTCGAGACCACCGAGCGCAAGCTGCTGCAGATCATCCTGATCGGCCAGCCGGAGCTGCGCGACATGCTGGCGCGGCCGCAGCTCGAGCAGCTTGCGCAGCGCGTGATCGCCCGCTACCACCTGAAGGCGCTGAGCGAGAAGGAAACCTCGCAGTACATCCGCCACCGCATGGCCGTGGCCGGCATGCGCACCGCGCTGCCCTTCGACCGGCCGGCGCGCCACCGCATCTTCCAGCTCTCGCGCGGCGTGCCGCGACGCATCAACCTGCTGTGCGACCGCGCGCTGCTGGGCGCCTACGGGCAGGGCCAGCCGCGGGTCGACGAAGGCATCGTCGAGAAGGCGGCGGCCGAGGTGTTCGGCTCGGCGCACGACGACGACGCGACGCTGCCGGCCGCCTCGCGCTTCGCGCACGCGGGGCGCTGGGGGCTGGGTGCGGCCGGCGCCGCGGCGCTGCTGGGCATGGTGGCATGGGCGGTCGACGGGCGGCTCGGTCGGCCTTTCGGCGGCAACCCGGACGCGCAGGCGTCGCAGTTTCCGGCATCGGCAGCCAGTTCACCCGACAAGGCTCGGCCCTCGGTGGCCGCCGCATCGGCCGCGACCCCGGCCGCGCCGCCGGCCAGCGCGGTGTCCCTCGACCTGCGCGACGGCCTGAAGACCGCCTGGCGCACCGAGAAAGAGGCCTGGCGCGAGCTGGCCCCGGCCTGGAAGCTCGCCGCCGACCTGGCCGACCCCTGCGCCAGCGCGCAGCAACAGAACCTGCTGTGCTTCCGCACGGTGGCGACGCTGGCGCTGATCCGCCAGCTGAGCCGGCCGGGCATCCTGCTGCTGCGCGACGACGCCGGCCAATCGGTGTTCGTGCTGCTGACCGGCCTCACGCCGCAGACCGCCACGCTGCGCGCCGGCGGTGTCTCGCAGACGGTGTCGCTGCTGTCGCTGGCCAAGGTGTGGCGCGGCGACTTCGCCACCTTCTGGCGCGCCCCCGCGGGCTACCAGTCGGCGTTGAACGAAGGCCACAGCGGGCCGGCGGTCGATGCGCTGGCCGGGCTGGTCGCGCGTGCCGACGGTGCGAGCGCACCAGCCACCGCGCAGCCGTTCAACGCGGCACTGAAGGCGCGCCTCGCGAGCTTCCAGGTGGCCTGGGGCCTGACCGCCGACGGCGTGGCCGGCCCGACCACCTTCATGCAGCTCAAC
>NZ_JBFUGN010000840.1:0-2738 GCF_056402895.1 Rhizobacter sp. P3_B12
CACGAACAGCGACTTCGCCATCTGCGGCTGCACGCTGAGCATGTCGATCAGGAA
Organism: Rhizobacter sp. P3_B12; assembly: GCF_056402895.1. Taxonomy (NCBI): domain Bacteria; kingdom Pseudomonadati; phylum Pseudomonadota; class Betaproteobacteria; order Burkholderiales; family Sphaerotilaceae; genus Rhizobacter; species Rhizobacter sp. P3_B12. The sequence continues at coordinate 55 of NZ_JBFUGN010000840.1, forward strand.
ACCGAGCGCGCCCAGGTTGCCGGCCAGCCGGTCGAAGGTGCCCGACTGCACGACCTGCTGCGGGTCGACCTCGGTCGTCATGAGGCCATCGACGTCTTCGCGCATGCGCAGCACGGCATGCGAGGCCTGGTCCATGCCCAGCACCGACAGCACGCCGCGCATCGCGGACAGCTGGTTCGGCACCGGCACCAGCAGCTCGCGCTGCGCCGGGTTGCGGAAGAACTGGTCGATCGACTTCTCGGCCTCGGAAAGCGAGGCGCGCAGTTCCTGCACGACGCTGCCCATGGTCTGGCGGTCGGAGACGCGGCGGTACAGCTCCTCCATCCACGCTTCGAGCGGGTCGGGGGTGTTGCCGGCGCGCACCGAGGCGATGCGCTGCGCGAGCCGGCGCACGCGGGCGGCCTGCTCGGGGTGGTCGAAATCGGCATCCTCGAGCGAGGCTTCGAGGTACAGCACGCTGGTCGCGACTTCCATCGCGAGCGCGGCTTCGGGCGCGGCATTGGACTGCTGCGTCTGCACGACGGCCTGCTGCAGCTCGTCGGCCAACAGCTCGCCGCTCGGGTACAGGCGCTTGACCGAATCGCCGACCAGCGAGAACTGCTCGGCCAGGCCGCTCATGCGGTGCATTTCGCCGCCGGCCACCGACGACCAGGCATCCTTGGCGGTGGAGACGCGCTTGCGCGCCTGCACGATCAGCGCCGGGTCGAAGCGACCGAGGCGGCTGGTGTCGTAGTCGACCGGCAGGTGCTGTGCGAGGCCATAGGCCACGCGAACCGCCGCCAGGCGCGGCGTCTTGCGGCCGTCGCCGGGCGAGGTGGCCTGCGCGCAGAAGAACAGCAGGTCCTGCGCGAGGCGCTCGGAGACATCGGGCTGGCCGCGCTCCAGCGTGCGCAGCTGCGCGAGCAGCCGCGAGGCCACGCGCTTGGTGTGCAGGTCGCCCTTCAGCAGGCCGTTGGCCTGGCCTTCGAAGAAGGCGGCCGCGAGCTTCCACAGCGTGGAGTGGGTCAGGTCGGAGGCCTGCGCACCGAGACCGGCGCAGATGTCGCTCATGCGCTGCACGGCCGGCATCGGCTCGCCGCGCATGATCAGCAGCAGCTGGCGTTCCATCAGGCCGCGGGCGATCGAATCGGGGGCGCGCGGCTTGACCGAGGTGTCGGTCGGCAGCTCGCGCCAGCGCCAGTCGATGTTCCACAGGTCGGCGGGGTGCACGCGCTCGGCACCGGCCAGCGTCTGCACCGCCTGGTACTGCGGGAACAGCGCGAGCGGCGAGACCGGCTTGTCGGCCAGCAGGCGCTGCAGGTAATCGAGCAGCGCGAACGAGGCGCGCTCGATGGTGTCGACCTCGGCCGACGTGAGCTTCTGCGGCTTCGCGACGAAGCGCTGCACCGCCGCCTCGCTGGCGGCCAGCAGTCGTGCGACGGCCGGCAAGCCGACCATTTCGAGCGCGCCGACCCCTTGATGGATCTGCTGCCGGGCCGTGCGCAGCACCGACGGATCGACGGCGTCGACGTCGGAGCCGCTGTTCGCCTCGGCTTCCTTCACGTAGCGGCGCAGCGCCTTGTGGGCGGTGTCCAGGGACTTGCGCAGTTCTTCGTGAACCCACGCGAGCGCGCTGAGGTCGTCTGTCGTCTCACTCATGGTGTCGCTCATCGTCGCGTTGGGGGCGGTGGCAATCCATTTGATGCCTGTGTGGAGTGAAGGGCTGCGGCCCCGATCAGGACGATCCAGGCCGCAGGCAACACACTAGCTCAACCGATCTTGAACCGTGCAACGGATTGCTTCAGTTCCTCGGCCGTCCGGGACAGCTCGCGCACCATCTGTGCGGTGGAGCGGGTACCTTCACCGGTCTGCTCGGTCACCGCGAAAATGTGCTGGATGTTGGCCGCCACCACGTTGGCCGATTCGGCTTCGCGGGACGCCTGGCTGGAAATGTGCGCAATCAGGTCGGCAAGCTGGCGTGACACGCGGTCGATGTCGCCCAGTGCGTTACCTGCCGCGTCTGACAGCCGGGTTCCTTCCACCACGCCCTGCGTCGAGCGCTCCATGGCCGCCGCAGCATCCTGGGTGTCGGTCTGAATGGTCTTCACCAGGGCCGCAATCTGCCGCGTCGCGTCGCCGGAGCGTTCTGCCAGCCGTTGCACTTCTTCCGCAACCACCGAGAAGCCTCGACCCGCTTCACCGGCCGATGCGGCCTGGATGGCGGCGTTCAGTGCCAGCACGTTCGTCTGTTCGGTAATGTCGGAAATCAGTTCGGTGATTTCGCCAATCTCCTGCGACGACTCGCCCAGCCGCTTGATCCGCTTGGAGGTTTCCTGGATCTGGTCGCGGATCGAGTTCATGCCGCCGATCGTGTTCTGCACCGCGGTCAGACCGGTCTCGGCAGCTTGCAGCGATTGGCGCGCCACCTGGGCCGTCTGCTGCGCCTGGCTCGACACGTCGTTGATTCGGCCTGCCATCTGCAACACCGACTCGCCGGTTTCGCGAATCTCGCGCAGCTGCTCGTCGGAGGCGGCCAGCAGTTCGGTCGACGTGGCTTCCACCTGCTGCGTCGTTTCGGTCACCCGGCCCACCGTGCCCTGCACCTGCGACACCAGCGTGCGCAGCTCTTCCACCGTGTAGTTCACCGAGTCGGCGATGGCGCCCGTGATGTCTTCCGTCACGGTGGCCTGCTGTGTCAGGTCGCC
>NZ_JBFUGN010000841.1:0-2736 GCF_056402895.1 Rhizobacter sp. P3_B12
GTCGACCACCGCATGCGACGCGCCGCGGCTCACCACCTGGCTCTTGACGAACAGCGCATGCTCGAACACCGGCGCGCCCGGCGTCGGCTGGTTGTCGGCGTAGTCTCGGTCCATGAACAGGTAGCTGCCGGCCTGCAGCTCGCCGTACAGGCCGCTGGCCGCCTCCAGCGCGAAGCTGCCGCTGCCGGCGCCGGTGACCAGCGGGCACGCGATGCCGGCCCCGGTGACCGAGGCCTGCGCCGCGCGCACCAGCGCCACCGCATGGCGGATCGCCGCCGCACGTTCGTCGGCGGAGCGCAGGTGCTGGGCCTTGCCGTGGTAGGCCTGCAGCCCGGCGAGGCGCAGGCCGTGCGACACCACCTGGTGCGCGAGCGCGCCGGCCGCTGTGGGTGCGACGCCGCAGCGGCCCTGCCCGACGTCGATCTCGACGAACACCTCGAGTGAGGTGCCGGCCGCCTTCAGCGCGAGCGCGAGGCGGTCGATGCCGAGGGATGAATCGACCGCGATCGCGAGCCGGATGCGGCCGGCCAAGGCCGCCACGCGCGCGAGCTTGGCCGCATCGACGATCTCGTTGCTGATGTAGATGTCGCCGACGCCGCCGGCCGCCAGTGCCTCGGCCTCCGACAGCTTCTGCACGCACACGCCGACCGCGCCGGCCGCGACCTGCAGCGCGGCGATGCGGGCGCTCTTGTGCATCTTCGCGTGCGGGCGCAGCTTCAGGCGATGCTCGCGGGCGAACGCGGCCATGCGCGCCAGGTTGCGCTCCATCGCGTCGAGGTCGATCACCAGCGCCGGTGTCGGCACGGCCGCGACCGGATCGCCGACGCGCGGCTGCATCATGCCGCGTGCCCGACGCGGTCGGTGGCGGCCAGGCCGGTCGCGTTGCCGGGGTCGTCGAGCGACGGGCCGTCCAACCCATCGAAATGGTGCGTGTCGTTCCAGCCGACCAGCGTGAAGCCCTCGGGCGTGTAGAGCAACCGGTTGATGCTGGCGTTGCCGAGCTGCCAGGAGCGCGGCGCCTGCAGGTCGATGCGGGCCGCGGCGCGGTACAGGCAGTCCATCACGCCGCCGTGCGCGACGATCGCGATGCTGCTGCCGAGGTGGGCCTCGGCCAGCCGCGTCACCGCGCCGACGCAGCGGGCGGACAGCTGCTGCAGGTTCTCGCCGCCTTCGGGGCCGTAGTCGGGATCGCGCCGGCGCCAGCGCAGGCTCTGCTCGGGCCAGCGGGCCTCGATCTCGGCGAAGGTCCAGCCTTCGAAGATGCCGAAGCTGCGCTCGCGCAGGCCGGCGTCGGCATGCACCGGCAGCCCGTGCGGCCGCGCGACCGCCTGCGCGGTCTCGAACGCGCGCTGCAGGTCGCTCGCGAACACGATGTCGACCTGCTCGTGCGCCAGCGCGGCGCCCAGCCGGCCGGCCTGCCAGCGGCCCTTGTCATTCAGCGGAATGTCGGTGTGGCCCTGGATGCGGCCATCGACATTCCAGGCGGTCTCGCCGTGGCGGATCGCGAGGATTCGAGTGAGCTGCATATCAGCCGGCGCCGAGCCGCCTCAAGGCGGCTGATCGCCCTCTCGGGGGGCAGGAGCGAAGCGACGTGGGGGTTGTCATCAAATCAGTCGGCGATTGAGGGTGTAGGTGCCGGAATGCGTGGCTTCCGCCAGCACGTGCCGGGCGATCGCCTCGCGCGCCTGCGCGCCGCTGAACACGCCGTCGACCGGCGTGCGCGCCACGTCGAGCGCGTACAGCGTGAACACGTAGTGGTGCACCAGCGAATCGTTGAACGGCGGGAACGGGCCGTCGTAGCCGAAGTACTGCCCCGCCATCTCGGCATTGCCGGCGAACCAGCCGGTGTAGTCGTTCAGGCCGTGCCGCGCGCCGTGCAGCGCCTGCGGGCCCGGCTTGCCGCGCGCGCTGAAGCCGCGGCTGAACTCGCCCTCGGCGATCGCCGAGAGGCCGGCCGGCAGGTCGACCATCACCCAATGGAAGAAGTCGACGCGCGGCAGGTCGCTCGGCACCTCGCGGTCGGCCTGGTTCACGTCGTCGCCGCGGCTCGGCACGTCGAAGTCGTGGCAGATCAGCGCGAGCGATTGCGTGCCCTGCGGCACCTCGCTCCATGCCAGGTGCGGGTTCAGGTTGTCGGAAAAAACGACACCCGAAGCGACGCCCGTCGCACCCTCCAGCCGCCCGGCTGCATAGCGCGCCGGAATCCGGTCGCCGTTGATCCAGCTGTCGCTCCACAGTTTCATCGCTGCTCCTCCTCAGACACCCCAGGTGATGCCGGCATCGGCCGGTTGCGAACGCTTCATCATCTCGACCAGCGGCCAGGCGCGCTGGCGCAGGCCCACGCCCTCGGCGGGCGGCAGCTTCCTGCCTTCGGCGGCCGCCTCCTGCTCGGCCTGCTGGCGCGCCGCCTCGTCCTGCGCGATCGCGGCTTCGAGCGCCGCGATGGCCGCCGGCATCTGCGCCGGCTCGATGAYGCCCGTCGCACCCGGCGCCTTGCCGATCAGGCGCAGCACCTGGTCGCCGTTCGGGCCCATCATGATCACGTCGCCGGCCGCCTTCGATTTGAACTTGTAGATCATCGGTACATGTACTCGCGGTTGAACGGGAATTCGGATTGTGCGCCGCGCATCGGCCCGCGCGCCGGGTTGCCGTCCGGCCGCGCGGCCAGCATCTGGAACAGCGAGATCCAGCCCTGCTCGAAGCACATCGCGCTGCCGGCCAGGTAGAGCCGGTAGG
>NZ_JBFUGN010000842.1:0-2728 GCF_056402895.1 Rhizobacter sp. P3_B12
GTCGGTGCTTGCACTGCAGCTGTACTTCCTGGCCCGCATCGCGCTGATGAGCGTCGTCGATCCGCAGTCGACGACCTTCCAGCGCTCCGAGGCGTGGCGGCTGCTGACCGAGCAGCACCAGATCCTGTGGAGCCAGGAGTGGCAGCCCTACGACCACATCGCCGACACGCTGAAGCGCGCGGTGATCGCGTCGGAGGATGCCGGCTTCACCGAGCACAGCGGCGTCGAATGGGATGCGGTCGAGAAGGCCTGGGAGAAGAACCAGCGGGCCGAGGCCCGGGCCGAGCGGATCAACGAGCGCATCGAGCAGCGGCCGGCCAAGGCGCGCGCCACGCCGGCGCGCCGTGCCGAGCCGAAGATCATCGGCGGCTCGACGATCACGCAGCAGCTGGCGAAGAACCTGTTCCTCGGCAGCGAGCGCAGCCTGCCTCGCAAGGCGCAGGAGTTCGTCATCACCTTCATGCTGGAGGGGCTGCTGTCGAAGCAGCGCATCCTCGAGATCTACCTGAACAACGTCGAATGGGGCGAAGGGGTGTTCGGCGCGCAGGCCGCGGCGCGACACTACTTCCGCGTCGACGCGGCCCGGCTCGCGCCAGCGCAGGCGGCCCGCCTGGCGGTGATGCTGCCGGCGCCGAAGCGCTTCGAGAAGCGGCCCGGGTCGCCGTACGTGGTCGGCCGGGCCGGCACGGTCGTGAGCCGCATGGGCGCCGTGGAGCTTCCGTAGCCCGGATGCCAATCCGGGTTCTTCGCATGCCTCCTAGAATCCCGTGATGCCTTCCGACCTCAGCACTGAACTCGCCAGCGCCGCCGCCCGGCTGATCGTCGAAGAGGGCATGGAGTACGGGCCGGCCAAGCGCCGCGCGGCGCGCGACCTCGGCAAGCGCAGCACGCGGCAGGTCGACCTGCCCGACAACGACCAGGTCGAGGACGAGGTCCGGGCCTACATCGCGCTGTTCTGCGCCGACACCCAACCCGCCGAGTTGCGCGCGCTGCGCGAGGTGGCGCTGCTGTGGATGGAACGGCTGCAGGAATTCCGCCCCCACCTGTACGGCGCCGTCTGGCGCGGCACCGCGACGCGGCTCAACAGCGTGCGGCTGGAGCTGTTCTGCGACGACTCGAAGCAGGCCGAACTCGCGCTGATCGACCGCCGCGTCGACTACGACGTTGGCAGCCTCGACGGCCCGCGCGGCGAGCAGATCGACGTGCTGACCGTCAGCAGCCCGAGCGCCGCACTCGGCGAGGAAGTGACCGTGCACCTGACCATCCTGGACCGCGACGACCTGCGCGGTGCATTGAAACCCGACAGCCGCGGCCGCAGCGAGCGCGGGGACCTGGCCGGGCTGCGCCGTCTGCTCGCCTCGGACGAGGGGCTGTCATGAACCGCCGGAACGCGTTGACGATCGGCGTCGCCGGCGCCGCACTGGCCGCCGGTGCCGGCTTCGGCTGGTGGCGCGAACGCAGCAGCGCCCTGCCCGAGGCCGAACGCGCGCTGTGGGATTTGCAGTTCGACCGGCCCGAAGGCGGCTCGCTGCCGCTGGCCGGCCTGCGCGGCCAACCGCTGCTGCTGAACTTCTGGGCCACCTGGTGYGCGCCCTGCGTGAAGGAGATGCCGCTGCTCGATGCCTTCCAGCGCACCCACCAGCCAGCCGGCTGGCGCGTGGTCGGCCTGGCGGTCGACAGCCCGACCCCGGTGCGGGAGTTCCTGAAGAAGGTGCCGGTGAGCTTCCCGGTCGGCCTGGCCGGGCTGACCGGCGTCGATCTCGCCCGCTCGCTCGGCAACGATCGCGGCGGGCTGCCCTTCAGTGCCGTCTTCGGCCGCGATGGGCGCATCATCGCGCGCAAACTGGGCAGCATCGGCGAGCAGGACCTGGCCGCCTGGGTGCAACAGCTCGGCTGAGGGGCCGCCGGGTTCCATTCGGCTGCCATTTTTCTATATTGCAGTCTTCGGTCCCTAAAGCGCGTAAAGTTCAGCCTTCGCAAAATTCCGGGCCGCCTGCTCCAGGCACCCGATCCGCGTTTCATGCACATCCTGGTCCTGCACGGCCCGAACCTGAACCTGCTCGGCACACGCGAGCCGGAGGTCTATGGCGCGACGACTTTGGCGCAGATCGATGCCGATCTCGCCGAGATCGCGGCGCAGGCCGGTTCGACGCTGGTGAGCTTCCAGAGCAACCATGAAGGCGCGCTGATCGACCGCGTGCACGCCGCGCGGCTCGACGGCACGCAGTTCATCCTGATCAACCCGGGCGCGTTGACGCACACCAGCGTCGCGCTGCGCGACGCGCTGGCCGGCGTCGCGATCCCGTTCATCGAGGTGCACCTGTCGAACGTGCACCGGCGCGAAGCCTTCCGCCACCATTCCTATTTCTCGGACCTGGCCGACGGCGTGATCGTCGGCCTGGGCGCAGACGGCTATGCCTGCGCCCTGCGCCACGTGCTGCAGCGTGACGCGAAGCGCCCTCCGCACCGGACGGCCTGACCCCACGGCGCCTTCGAACCGACCGGTTGGGGGCGCCCGACAACAACGACGACAGAAGTTGGAGAACCCATGGACCTGCGCAAACTGAAGACCCTGATCGATCTCGTGTCCGAATCGAACATCTCCGAACTGGAGATCACCGAGGCGGACGGCAAGGTCCGGATCGTCAAGGCCGACCCGACCCTCGTCGCGGCTGGCCCGGTGGCCTACGCCGCCCCGGTGCTGGCCCCCGCCACCGCTGCGCCCGCC
>NZ_JBFUGN010000843.1:0-2724 GCF_056402895.1 Rhizobacter sp. P3_B12
CGACACCACCGGTGCCACCGGCACGATGGTCGCGACCTCCGGCCCCTTCGGCAGCACCGGACGCGAACCGCTGAACGACATCGCGAAGGAGGCCGCACCGGCCACCAGCCCGCCGCCCACCAGCCACGGCAGCAGCCGGCCGATCGAGCGCGCCGGCCGCAGCACCGCGGTGCGCGACGCTGGCGCATCGCGGCGCGGCGGGGCCGCCAGCGCGGCGATCTCTTCGGGCTTCAGCATCTGCAGCGTCGGCACGAAATCCGTGCGCTCGCCTTCGGCGGCCTCGGTCACCTGGGGCGCCTTCGTCAGGGCCAGGTCGYGCTCGAGCTGCGCATCGAGCCGCGCCAGCATCGAGACGAAGGCGTCGCGCTCGCGCGTGCCGGCTTGCATCGCGGCGCCGCTCATGATGCGCTCCGCACGATGTTGACGCGCTTCATGCCGGCCAGGAAGGCCTCTCGCGCGCGACTCTCGTCGAGCTGCCCGGCCAGCGCGTTGCAGAACTGGTCGCGGTTGGTGACGACCGAGGCCGCGCGGCGCACCAGCACCTCGGCGATCGGCCCGATGTGCTCGGCCAGCAGCCGTGTCGCGTGCTCGATCACCGCCTGCGGCACGGTCTGCGCCTCGCGCCGCACCCGCTCGACCTCGAGGTCGCGCAGGCCCTGCGCATCGGTGCAGTAGTTCACCGCATCGCCGATGTGGCCGAACACCAGGCACGGGCGCAGCGGCGACTCCATCTCGGCGATGCGCTCGCCGCCGACCACCAGCAGCTGGCGCTCGTCGCGCTGCATCACCGCGGCGCAGCGCGACAGCGCCTTCGCCGCGGTCAGGTCCAGGCCGCCGCTGCGCGTCAGGTCGAGCACCACCTGGCGCGAGCTGATGTTCACGCGCTCCACCGCATGCACCGCGGCCTCGACGGTCGCGAAGAACAGCGGCTGGCCGATCTCGATCACCGGCACGTCGCGCGAACCCGTGTGGCCCATCGGCACGCCGACGATGGTCGGGGCCATCGCATCGGTCGCGTTGTATTCGCGGCGCACCAGGCTGTCGCGCATCTGCACGAAGGCCAGCACCGAGGCGGCGACCACACCGGCCGCCACCGCCACCAGGATGTCGGCCGACAGCATCAGCACGCACACGATCAGCACCACCGCCAGTTCGCCGCGCATGCCGCGCCGGTCGGCTTGCCATTGCGCCAGCAGCTCGCGCACCGGCGGCACGGYGATCTCGCCGGCCACGCACAACATCAGCGCGGCCACCACCGCCAGCGGCACCTTGACGATGATCGACGCGAACACCAGCGTGCCCAGGCCCACCAGCATCGCCGAGGCGAACGCGGCGCTGCGCGAGGTGGCACCGGCCTGCATGTGCACCGACGAGGTCGAGGTGCCACCGRCCACCGGCAGCCCGCCGGCCAGCAGCGAGACCAGCGAGCCGAGGGCGCCGGCCAGCAGCGCGCGGTTGGCGTCGAAGCGCTGCGTGCCGAGGTCTTCGATCTGCATCGCCGAGGTCAGCGTCTCGACCGAGTTGACGAGCGCGATCACCGCGGCGAAGGCCAGCACGTCGATCCAGCGGCCCGGCGGCCAGCCTTCGAGGAACTGCCCGAGGAGGCGCGACACCGGCAGCAGCGGGCCGCCGGCGAGGTCGATGGACGGCAGGTGCGGCAGCGCACCGGGCGCGCCGAGATCGACCACCAGCGCAACCAGCAGGCCGGCCGCGAGCCCCGCGAGCATCGCGCCGCCGGCCCCGTAGCGGGCCCGCAGCAACGCGAACACGCCGAAGGTGCCGATGGCGGTGCACAGCGGCGCCCACGGGCGCAGGCGGTCCGGCGCGGCCACCAGGTCGGGCAGCTCGGACCAGATCAGCCGCAGCGCCAGCGCGATCACGAGGCCCGCCGTCACCGAGGTCGGGATCAGCCGGATCAGGCCGCCGAGCTTCAGCGCCGCGAAGGCCAGCTGCAACAGCATCGCGAGGAACAGGCACAGCGACAGCAGCGCGAGCACCTGCGGCAGCTTGACGCCGTCGCCGGCACTGAACGACGCCGCGGCCGCCGCGATCACGACCGCGACCGAGGCGCGCGGCGAGAAGATCTGCGTCGGCACCGAGCCGAACGCGCTCGCGACGAGGGCGCCGAGCGAGGCGGCGATCAGCCCCGACAGCACCATCGCCGACACCACGCCCGGCCCCATCGACGAGATCGATCCGGCCGCTACCGCGCCATAGGACACGGTGGTGATCAGCGACAACAGCGCGGACAGCGAGGCCCCTCGCACGTCGCCCCAGGGCAGCGGGACGCGGTCGGGACGCAGGCCGTCGAAGGTGGAGTGGGTGGTGGAGCGCATGGTGGTGGTGGGCGGTGGAAGGTTCAGGCGTGGAACATGGCCTGCGCCGCCAGGCCGGGAGCGGCCGTGGGCGCAGAAGAAGGTCCGGAGGAGGTGCGCGGCACGGCGGCCGCGTCGATGCGGTAGCCGCTGCCGTAGACGCCGCGCAGCGCGAGCGCCTCGCCGGCGCAGCGCTTGAGCTTGCGGCGCAACTGATAGATGTGCTGTTCGATCGAGCGGCCGGTGATGCCGGCATCGGTGCCCCAGACATCCTGCGCGAGGCGGGCCCGGGTCACCAGCTGGCCGGCGTTCTCGAACAGCAGCTGGGCGAGCGCGAGTTCGCGGGCGGTCAGGCCGACGCGCTGCGAGCGCGAGACGATGGCACTGGCGCCGCGGTCGATGCTGCAGC
>NZ_JBFUGN010000844.1:0-2724 GCF_056402895.1 Rhizobacter sp. P3_B12
GTGCACGAAGCGTGCTGCGCACGCGGGCCATGAAACCAGMCAGCTCCGGCGMCCCGKCTTTRTTGGCGCKCCACRGCCTCCCCSCACGCGCCTTYRTGCCACCGCMCTGCTCCTTCGACTTTGACAAGCGAACAAATGGGAATGGATGCCCGGGTTGCACCCGGGMGCGYCRTGCGTSTTTTCTGCGCGTCGAGCYACYGGTTCRGCAAAGGCGCGGGCGGGGRGTGTGGGGAGCGCCAATMARGRCGGGGCGCCGGAGCCGTCTGCTTTCATGAACCGCGCGCGCAGCGCGCTTCGTGCACTGACTGTCGCCGACTGTTTGACCACAACGAACGAAGTGAGTGGAGGGAGTTTCGGCGACGGTTCATGAAAGCAGATGGCGCAGGGGAGTCATTGCCCCGCCAGGGGCAATGACCGCACCGACCGGCGAGCCCCACACTCCCCGCCCGCGCCTTTGCCCGCGCAGATCGCCGCCAGGGAGGAAGCTACGCATTCACGCGGAATGAACCCATGGCTTCGGTGAGCCGGCCCGATTGGCCCCGCAGCGACTGCGCCGCCGCCGCCAGCTGCTCCACCAGCGCGGCGTTCTGCTGCGTCATCGTGTCGAGCTGCCCGATCGCCTGCTGCATGCGGCCGATGTCGCTGCTCTGCGAGGCACCGCTCTGCGCAATGCCGGCGATCAGCCCCGCCACCTGGCCCACGCTGTCGACGATCTCGCGCATCGTGCGGCCGGCATCGGCGACCAGCTGCGAGCCGGCCGCCACCTTCTCGGTCGAGTCGCCGATCAAGGCCTTGATCTCGCGCGCGGCCGACGAACTGCGCTGCGCGAGGCTGCGCACCTCCTCGGCCACCACCGCGAAGCCGCGCCCCTGCTCGCCGGCACGCGCCGCCTCGACCGCCGCATTCAGCGCGAGGATGTTGGTCTGGTAGGCGATGCCATCGATCACGCCGATGATCTCGGCGATCTTGCCGGCGCTGGTGTGGATCTCGCCCATGCGCACGATCACCTCCTGCATGGTCTGCGCACCGCGCGCCGCGACCTCGCTGGACAACTTGACCTGGCTGCTCGCCTCGCGCGTGCTGTCCGAGTTGCTGTTCACCGTGGCCGCCAGCTGCGCCATCGAGCCGACGGTCTGCTGCAACGCGCTCGCCTGCTGCTCGGTGCGGTTCGACAGGTCGGTGTTGCCGCTCGCGATCTCGTCCGACGCGGTGTCGACCCCCTCCACCGTCTGCCGCACGTCGAGCACCATCGTGCGCAGCTTCTTGCGCATCGCGTTCAGCTCGGCCCGCAGCCACGAGATCTCGTCCTTGCCCGACGACGTGATCTTGGTCTCGAGGTCGCCGCCGGCAATGCGGATCACGCATTGCACGGTCGACTCGACCGACTCCTTGATGCTGCCGCGGATCAGCCAGCCGGCCAGYAGCGCCACCGCGCAGCCGGCGACGGCACACGCGCCGAACCACCCGACGGCCGCATCCGCATCGATCCGCGGAGCCCCCGCGGCCAGCTGCCGCACGGTCCACGCCGCCGCCCCACCCATCGCAAGCACGATCGCGCCCATCACGACGAAGCCGATCATCACCCGCCTGACCAAGCTGACCTGRCGAATCCATTCCATGACATGTCTCCTTGTTTTATGAATCAAGCACCGTCCAGCCGCAGCGCCGCGCATGCTCGCGCAGCACGGGCTCCGGCCGGACGGCCACCGGATGCGACACCGCCTGCAACAGCGGCAGGTCGCTCGCGGAATCGGAATAGAACCAGGATTCGTCGAAGGCCTGCAGGCCGCCGGGCCGGTCCAGCCAGTCGAGCACGCGGCTCAGCTTGTGCTCGCGGTGGCAGGGCTCGCCGGCGATCTCGCCGGTCAGGAAGCCGTCGCGCAACTCGCCTTCGGTCGCCATCAGGTGGCGGATGCCGAACAGCCGCGCAAAGGGCTCGGCGATGAAGCGCGTGGTCGCGGTGACGATGGCGCACAGGTCGCCGGCACGCTGGTGGCGCTCCACCAGCGCCTGCATGAGGCCGGGCACCCGCGCCGCCATCTCGGCCTCGAACGCGCGGCTCCAGGCCTCGATCCGTTCGCGTGGAAACGCCGCCAGCGGTGCCACCGTGATGCGGTGCATCGCGCGGATGTCCAGCGTGCCGGCCACGTAGCGGTGGCAGCAGGCCAGGTAGGCCTCGGGGGCCTCGGGCGGCAGGATGCCGCGCGCCGTGAGGAAGCGCGTCCAGGCCATGCCGCTGTCGAAGGGAATCAAGGTGTGATCCAGGTCGAACAGCGCCAGGTTCATCGGCGCCTCAGGCGTGGCTCAGCTCGCGCGACAGCAGGTGCGCCGGCAACACGCCGCGCAATGCGTTGCAGACCACGATGGCCTGCGCACGCCGCAGGTCGGCCGCGCTCAGGCTGCACTCGACGGTGGCCCAGCCCGGATCGGCCAGCAGCCGCGCTCGCATCACGCCGGGCAGCGCGCCGTCGTGCAGCGGCGGCGTGCACCAGCGGCCGTCGAGCAGCAGGAACACCGAGCTGCGCCCGCCTTCCACCAGCCGGCCGTCGGCGGTGAAGAACAGGCTGTCGAACGCACCGGCCCGCTCGGCCGCCGGCACGCCGGCGTCGTAGTGCTGGCGCAGCGTGGTCTTGTGGGCGGCCAGCGGTCGGTGGTCGGGCAGGGGCTGCGCGGCGATCAGCAGGCCCACCGGCCCCGCGGGCAGCGGCGCGAGCGGCGCATGGG
>NZ_JBFUGN010000845.1:0-2724 GCF_056402895.1 Rhizobacter sp. P3_B12
GGTCGGCGAAGGCGCCGACGCCCAGGCCCAGCAGCCCCTCCAGCCCGAGCATGCGCAGCGCGCCGATGCTCAGGCCGAGCTGCGCGAGCGCGCTGCGGTTGGCGCCGAGGATCGCGCCGTCGGGGTCGACCGCGAGCAGCCCTTCGCGCACCGTGCCGATGCAGGCCGGCTCGGCATGGAAGTGCAGCCGCAACCCGTTGCGGAAGCGGTCGGCGAAGCACTGGTTCTCGATCATCCGCGCCGACAGGTCGACCAGCGCCAGCGTGTGCGGGTGGTACGAGCGCTGGTCGCCGCTCACGTCGAGCACGCCCATCACCCGGCCGGCATGGTCGAAGATCGGCGCGGCCGAGCAGGTGAGGAAGCGGTGGGCGCGCAGGAAATGCTCGTCGCCGTGCACCAGCGTCGGCGCCTCGGTGAAGAGGGCGGTGCCGACCGCGTTGGTGCCCTTGTTCGGTTCCGACCAGTTCACGCCGGGCGAGAGCGCCACCTGCTGCGCGCGTTCGAGGAAGGAGTCGTCGCCGAGGCTGTGCAGGATGCCGCCGTTCGGATCGGTCAGCGCGACCATGCTGTGCGACGAGGCGATCTGCTCGAACAGCAACTCCATCACCGGCGTCGCCTGTTCGTGCAGCCGGCGGTGGCGTTCGCGCGATTCCTGCAGCCGCGCGGCCGAGGCCCGGTTCAGTTCGGGCACCGCCGATTCGTCGAGCCCGAGCGCGGCGCAGCGCGCGTGCGACTGCGCGATCGCCTGCAGGTGCTGCGGCGACGCCACGTCGGCCGCGGTTCGGGTGGCGGGGGACTGAGAGCGCATGCTGCCTCCTTCGCGTGCCGCATTCTGCATGTTCGGGCGGGATCGCGCTGGCGCCGTCCCCGGCTGTCACAATCTGCGCCTTTCAAGCAAGGGCACAGGCGCGGAATGAGAGGCGCGGAATGAGTCGGGCGCGGCGGTCGCCGAGGATGTTGGTGCTGGCATTGGCCTGTGTGATGCTGGGCGCGGCGGCCGAATGGCGGCGCGCCGCGGCGAGCAGTGCGACGGCACGTGAACCGCGGCTCGCAGTGAAGCCGGCGAACGGGCCGGCGAAGCTGCCGCGCCTCGTGCCCCGCGCGTCGCAGCGCATCCCGATGCCCGACGGCGTGCCGGCCGCCCATGCCAGCGCGCTGACGGTGCTGCCGAGCGGCGAGCTGCTCGCGTTCTGGTGGGCCGGTTCGCGCGAGAGCGCACCGGATGTCAGCCTGTACCTCGCGCGCTGGGCCGACGGCCGCTGGAGCGCGGCGCAGAAGGTGGCCGACCGGGCCGGGCTGGGCCGCGAACTCGGCTTCGGCGTGCGCCGCATCGGYAACCCGTCGGCCTGGGTCGCACCGGACGGCCGCGTGCATGTCTTCATGGTCGCGACCGGCCTGGGCGGCTGGGCGGCGGCACGCGTCGTGCAGCTCGAATCGGCCGATGCGGCCCGCAGCTTCGCGGTGCGCCGCGTGCTGCCGCTGACGCCGCTGGCCGACACCAGCGTGCTGGTGCGCACCAACCCGGTCGGGCTCGACGATGGCGGCTGGCTGCTGCCCGCCTACTTCGAGCTGCGCAACAAGTACCCGATGCTCGTGTCCTTCGATGCCGACGGCGCGCCGCGCTGGCTGAGCCGCATCGGCCGCTCGACGACCGCGCTGCAGCCGGCGCTGCTGCCGGTGTCGGGCACCGAGCTGCGCGCGCTGATGCGCGACATCGGCCCGTCGCACCGCGTGCAGCAGGCGGTGAGCCACGACGCCGGCCGGCACTGGGAAGACGCGCCGCCGCTCGAGATCCCGAACCGCGACGACTCGGTCGCCGCGCTGCGGCTGGCCAACGGCGGCTACGTGCTGCTGCACAACGACACGCTGCCCGGCGGCTCGCCGCGCCAGTGGCTGCGGCTGTCGACCTCGGCCGATGCGCAGGCCTGGACGCCGGCGCTCGACGTGCAGCGTGGCAACGCCGGCGACGAGTTCTCGTACCCGAGCGTGCAGCAGCTGGGCCGGCAACTGCACGTCACCTACACCGCGCAGCGGCAGGCGATCGGGCATCAGGTCTATGACATCGAGGACGGGGAGGGCGCGCCATGAGCTTGCCGGAACTGGGCCTTCAGATCCTCTGGGCGCGGCTCGCCTGGGGCGTGGTCGCCGCGGCGCTGCTGCTGTCGCTGCTGCCTCTGCGCGCGATGAAGCCGCGCGCTGCCGTGGCACTGCTCGCGCTGGCCGCGATGTGGCTGCCTGGCCCCGCGTCGCCGGCCTGGTGGCTCGGCCTCGCGTTCCAGCAGCCGAGCGGGCTGTTCGCCGCGCTGGCCGGTGTCTCGCTCTGGAAGCGCTTCGCCGATCGCCCCCAGCAGCAGACCCTGCCCGTCGCACTCGCCGCGGCGCTGGTGCTCGGTGGCCTCGTGCTCTACGCCGATGCCGTCGGCGCACTGTCGCTCGGCCTGTACCCCTGGGGCTTCGAGCCGGTGCAGGCGCCGGTGGCAGCCATCGTGCTGTCGGTGCTCGCGCTCGCGGTGATCGTGCGCGGCCGGCAGCACGCGGCCGGCTGGGCGGTGCTGCTGGCGCTGACCTTCCACGCCGTGACGCACCTGCCGACCGGCAACTTCTTCGATGCGCTGCTGGACCCGCTGCTGTGGCTGTGGGCGCTGGCACGCTGCGTGGTGTTCCTGATCGCGCGGCTGCGTGGCCGCGCGGCCGTGGCGCCGACCTCCTGAGATCGAATCGACC
>NZ_JBFUGN010000846.1:0-2721 GCF_056402895.1 Rhizobacter sp. P3_B12
GCCCATCAGCGCTCACGTTGGCAATGGTGGACGCAGGTGAGCGGGTTCTTCTGATCCAAGGTCCGCGGAAGCCGAACGCCACCGCGACTTGAACCTGAGACCGTTGAGTCGTTGCAGTCAGACGCGGTCACACTGCGGCCGTAGTACTTGCTGAATCCAGGGGCAAGGCCGGCGCGGAGTGATTCGTCAACCATAGGAGTGAAACGCGATTCCCGGTGGCCAGATCAATCCGCGAAGTCGTACGGCCCGCCCCGCTCCAGCGCGCGCTGGTACGCCGGCCGCGCGTGGATGCGCTTCAGCCAGGCCATCAGCTTCGGCCGGCTCGCATCCAGCCCCGCGCGCTGCGCCGCGGCCTCGACCGGAAAGCTCATCTGGATGTCGGCCGCGCTGAATTCGCTGCCCGCGAACCACGCGCTCCTGCCGAGCTCGGCCTCCATGAAGTCGAGCTGCCGCTTCAGGTTCGGCTCGACCATCAGCGACAGCACCTTGGCCGAGATGCCCTTCGCGATCGGCTTCACGAAGAACGGCATCGGCGATTTCGGGATGCGATCGAAGATCAGCTTCAGCAGCAGCGGCGGCATCGCCGAGCCTTCGGCGAAGTGCAGCCAGTAGGTGAACCGCAAGGCCTCGGGCGTGCCCGCCGCGGGCGCGAGCCGGCCCTGGGTGCCGGGGCTGAAGCGCGACAGCAGGTACTCGATGATCGCGCCCGATTCGGCCACCGTGGTGCCGTCGTCGGTGATCACCGGCGACTTGCCCAGCGGGTGCACCTGCAGCAACTCGGGCGGCGCCAGCATCGTCTTCGGGTTGCGCTGGTACTTCTTGATCTCGTACGGCACGCCCAGCTCCTCGAGCAGCCAGAGCACGCGCTGCGAGCGCGAGTTGTTCAGGTGGTGGACAACGATCATGCGGTCTCCTTGATATGGCC
Source organism: Rhizobacter sp. P3_B12 (assembly GCF_056402895.1). Classification (NCBI taxonomy): domain Bacteria; kingdom Pseudomonadati; phylum Pseudomonadota; class Betaproteobacteria; order Burkholderiales; family Sphaerotilaceae; genus Rhizobacter; species Rhizobacter sp. P3_B12. The sequence goes on from NZ_JBFUGN010000846.1 coordinate 926, forward strand.
TGTCGAGCGGCCCGTGGCGCGCATTGTCACAGCGCGCGGCATCCGACAGCGGCGGACCACCCGCGCGGCGCCTCGTCCGACAACGATCTCAGGCACGCCCCACATCGGGTCGCCCCCTCCACCGACACGGTGCGCGATGCACGAAACCTAGAGTTCGCATCACGAATTCATCGTTCTCGACTCCACTGAAAGGCAGTCCATCATGCACAAGGCTCTCAAATTCGTCGCGGCATTCGCTCCGATCCTCCTGGTTGCTGCCTGCGGTGGCGGTGATGACAGCATCGACGACCGGCTGGACATCGCCGACCCGAAGGTGCGCTTCATCCACGCGATCCCGGCCGGCCCGAACGTCTCGCTGTACCGCAACACCGAGATCTCCGGTGGCGTCGACAACGTGCCTTACCTGTACGCGTCGAAGTACTACACCGTCGACACCGCGCCGGCCGACTACACCGTGAAGACCACCACCGGCGGCGTCACCGTGGGCACGATCAACTTCAACCCGACGCGCGGCAACAAGTTCACGCTGATCGCGGTGCCGGGCGAAGCCACGACGACCAACCTGCTGATGATCAACGACCCGTACGACAAGCAGCTCACCGCCACCAACGGCCGCGTGCGCGTCGTCAACGGCTCGTTCAATGCGCAGAACGTCGACGTCTACCTGACGGCCGCCAATGTCGACATCGCCACGGTGGGGCCGAACTTCGCCGCCGCCGCGTACAAGAGCGCGGTGCCGGCCTCGAGCTCGAACTCGACCGACTTCACCGCCGGCAACTACGTGATGCGCGTGACGACCGCCGGCACGAAGGCCGTGATCTTCACCGCGCCGATCGAGGTGCAGACCAATGCCGACCTGCTGCTGATGACGGTGCCGCAGAGCCTCGCCGTCAACGACGTGAAGGTGCTGGAGGTGATCGCCGACAACGGCCAGCCGAGCACCGAGATCATCAACCAGCCTTGAGGCTGCCGCGATGATGCGACGCCGCCAGCAGCAGCTGGCGGCGTTGCGCATGGGCCTCCAGGAAACCGAGCACCCTGTCCCAGGGCACCGGCTTGCGGTACAGCAGCACGTTGGGCGGCAGGCCGCCGCGGCGTGCGATCTCTTCGTCGTCCAGCCCGGTGACGACCACCTGGGCCATCAACGCCAGTTCGGCATCGTTCTGCACCGCGGCGACCAGCCGGAACCCGTCGACCGGCTCCATCTGCAGGTCGGTGATCAACACGTCGGGGCGAAACCGTTCGAGCTTGAGCAAGGCCTCGATGCCGTCGGTCGCAAACTCGCACGAGATCGGCAGCCGGCTGCGGCGCAACACCTTCTGGTAGCTCAGCGTGGTGGTCGGGCTGTCCTCGACGATCAGCACCGTCATGCTCGACGACGGCGCCGGTGGCGGCGCCGGCGCCGCGCCGGGCACCAGCTGCAGCTGCCCGCTCAGCAGCGCCTGCACCGAGCTGCGGACGATGCGCCGGTGCCCGCCGGGCGTGCGCATCGCGAGCAGCACGCCGCTGTCCACCATCTTCTGGACCGAGGTGCGGGAAACCCCCAGCAGGCCGGTCACCTCGCCCACGGTCAGTAATTCCTCGTGTTCCACGGTGTCGGTCAACTTGCGGTCGGGAGAAGCGCCCATGTTACGGCCTCCGCCCGCCCCGCCCGGGCAGCGTTCAGGAGAAGCGCTGCCGCAGCCACTCGCGCGCCCCGTCGGCCGAGGCCTCCAGCAACTGCGTCACCTCGTGCTGCACCACGATCGTGTCCAGCACCTCGCCGGCGTGGCAGCGCCGCTCGATCTCGCGCACCC
>NZ_JBFUGN010000847.1:0-2718 GCF_056402895.1 Rhizobacter sp. P3_B12
AGGGGAGTCATCGCCCCCGGGGCGATGACCGACCCGGCCGGCGAGCCACAGCCTCGCCGCACGCGCCTTCCGCTCGAACGCACGAACGCACGAACGCACGAACGCACGCACGAACGGGATCAGCTTCGCAGCATGGAGGCCTTCAACGCCTCATTGAGCGTCGACAGGCTGTCCTGCAGATGCGCCCGGCTCTCGATCGACAGCTTCGGGCTGTTGACCGCGCCGCGCAGTTGCCCCTGCAGCTCGACCGCCTCCATCCGCACCAGGCTCAGCGCATCCGGCGGCAACGTGCCGGCACCGCGGATCAGCAGTGACTGCACGCGGCGCAGGTGCTCGCGCTGCAGGTTGCGGCGCAGCCGGTCGATGTCGCTGCCGGTCTTCAGCTCGCTCCACACCGAGCCCTGCAGCGTGCCGTACACCTCGGCCAGCGAGATCACGTTGCGCTTGTTCGCATCGGCCACGTACAGCGGCAGGTCCAGCAGCCGCGATGCGGTGCCCGGGCTCATCAGCCGGTCGAGCGCCGTCACCTGCACCTGCAGCACCGCCGCCGGAATGCTCACCGGCCCGCCACGGTCCCACTCGTTGTAGTCAGGCGACAGGCTGGCCAGGAACTGCGGCTTGAAGCGGAAGCTGTCCGCGTTGAACAGCCCCTTGGCCAGGAACTGCAGCGCATCGCGCTGCTTGGCCGGCGCCACCGGCGCATAGGCCGGCCGGTTGGTCGAACCCGGCAGGTCACGCACCGTGTTCATGCCGCCGACGTACTTGCCGACCAGGTCGGCCGCGCGGTTGAGCTGCTGGAAGCCGCTGAGCAGCACCCGGCGCTGGCGGATCGCCTCGTCGCCCGGCTGCGGCGTGCGGTCCTGCACCCGCTGCCACAGCTCGCGCGACAGCAGCAGCCGCTTCTCGTAGTACGCGAGCGGGTCGTCGCCCAGGTCGAAGCGGTTGACCAGCGGGTCGATGCCATCGTTGCCRCGCTGGCCGCCGGCCTCGGCGTCGTCCGAATAGGCGAGCAGCGGATCGGTGCTGCGCCCCGCGATGCGCGCCAGCTCGCCCGCCTCGTCGGCCGGCGCCACCGGCTTGTAGGCGTACTCGATCGCCCAGTAGTCGTAGGGCCCCAGAGTCGTGTTGTTCAGGCTCGCCTGCTTCTCGCCGGCCAGCGCCAGGTTGTAGGCGTTGTAATCCATCACCGAGCCGGAGATGCCCTTGCTCTCGGTGAAGCCCTTGTCCTGCAGCTGCGAGCGGCTCACCACCGTCGACGCCTTGAAGTTGTGCTTCAGCCCGAGCGTGTGGCCGACCTCGTGCATCACGACATCCTTGATGCGCGACTGCACGAAGGCATCCGCCTCCGGGCCGTCAGGCGCGATCTCGCCGCGCGCTTCGAGCAGGTCCATCGCGAAGTCCATCTCGGCGGCGGCCTCCTGCGCGTAGTTGCAGTAGTCGGCACCGCCGAACTTGCTCCACGCGGCGAAGGTGGGCGAGGGGAAGGACGCCGCAGAGGCCTGGGCACGACCCACGTCCTCGACCAGGAAGCGCCGCGCGCCGCGGCCGAACACGTCGCTCATGCCGATGTCGGCATCGATGATCTCGCCGGTGCGCGGATCGGAATGGCTCGGGCCGATCGCGAAGCCGACGTCGGCGCCGGTGAACCAGCGGATCGACGCATGGCGCGCGTCCATGTTGTCCCAGTCGGCATCGTCGGGCTGCTGCTTCGCGACGATCGCGTTCTTGAAGCCGATGCGCTCGAAGGCCTTGTTCCATTCCAGCACGCCGGCCTCGACCGCCCCGCGGTACTGCACCGGGATGTTCTTGTCGAGCCAGTAGACGATCGGCTGCTTCGGTTCGGACAGCTCGGCCTGCGGATCCTTCTTCTCGAGGCGCCAGCGGGTCACGTAGTGCAGCCGCGGGTTGGCCTTGGTGTCGGTGGTCAGGTCGGTGACGACATCGAAGAAGTGGCCGAGGCGCGGGTCGGTCTTGCGCGGCGCCATCGCCTCGCCGAGCTTCGCGAAGTTGTAGACGTAGCCGATGAACATGCTGCGCGGGTCCGGCGTCGTCTGCGGCGGCGTCGGGCTGGGCACCGGGCTCGGCACCAGTGGCGGCGCGGGCAGCCGCGAGGTCGCGAAGTGCATGCGCGCGTTCAGCGTCGTCAGGTCGTCGGTGACGCGGATCTTCTCGAAGTACGAGTTGCCGCGGTCGAGCGCGAACGGCAGGCGGAACGCGGTCTCGATCGCGGTCGAGTAGCCGGGCATGTCCGACAGCAGGAAGTTCGCGTCGACCAGCACCGACTTGCGCTGCGGGTGCGGCGCGCTGACGATGGTGGCCGCGCCCAGCAGGCTGTTCGAGAACGCCTGCTCGACGCTCGCCTGCATCGCCGGGGTGGTGCCGACGTAGTTGGTGTTCAGCGCCACCAGCTGGATCAGGTTGCTGCCGATCTTGCGGAAGCTGGCGAGCCACTGCGGGCCCATCTGGCTCGCGTACAGGCCGCGCTCGCCGATCGAGTTCGAGATGTTGATCGACAGCATGAACGGCTGGTCCAGCCGCTCGACCGGGATCTCGAGCCAGGTCTTCTCGTCCTTGCGCCACACCGGCACGAAGCCGTCCTGGCGGGTCGCGCCCTTGATGATCTCGTCGAAGGGCTTCGGGGCGGCAGGGTCGAGCCGGACCACGGTCGCGCCGGGGGCCGAGGCCGCCGAGGCGGCGGCTGCCGCGGCCGCCGCGCTG
>NZ_JBFUGN010000848.1:0-2712 GCF_056402895.1 Rhizobacter sp. P3_B12
GCCATCGTTGTCCAGCACAAGACCGCCATCGTTGTCCAGCACAAGACCCAGCGCCCGGTTCAGTTCGAAATCACGCCGGCCGCCCGAGATGCCGTGCAGGCTTGGATCAAGCTCGCTAGGCTGAAGCCGGAGGGCTTTCTGTTTCCAAGCCGCCTCCACGACTCGCTCCATCTGGGTACTCGCCAGTACGCCAGAATCCTTGGGCACTGGGTCGAGGAACTGGGGCTGGATCGCGCCGACTACGGGACGCACTCGATGCGCAGGACGAAGGCGACGCTGATCTACCGGCGCACCAAGAACCTCCGCGCCGTGCAGCTGCTCCTTGGGCACTCCAAGCTCGAGTCGACGGTGAGGTACCTGGGCATCGAAGTCGACGACGCTCTTGAGATCTCCGAACAGACTGAAATCTGAGGCGATCGACGGCGGCTGCGCCGGCAGCTTGCTAGTGCCGCCGCCCGCACCACGCCGTATGCTCTCGATGAGCGTCGGCAGTTCCGGCCAGTTGCGGTCTCTCGCGAGCGACTGCTTTGCGGTAGGCTAACTGTCGTCCAAATCTGCCGCCCTGGAAGGACCGTTTCCCTTGTTTCAAGCTCCGGATGACTATCGGCCGCCAGCGAGCCGGGCCGAACTCGAGGCCCGCTATACCGCAGGGGAAAGATCGTTTCCGGAGACGGAGCTAAGCGACGCCGATCTTTCGGGAATCGTGCTGGACGGTGCAGACTTCGGGAAGCACTCCTGGTTCGCTGACGCGAACTTCACCGGTGCCAGTCTGCGGGGGACGAGCTTCCGTGAATGCAACGTGAAGTGTGCCGACTTCTCCAACGCAGACCTCACGGGCGCGACGTTCGAGCTCGCCGCGATAGAGTCCATCAAGGCAACAGGTGCCCTACGAGAGGGAGTCATAGTCAAGGGCGCGACGTTCTGCGGCTGCGAACTGGGCGATGATGACGAGCTGCCATCCTGGGAGTGGTAGTGAGGTGCCGCGCAAGTTCGCATAGAGCTGAAACCCAAGGGTCTCAGTTCGGCCATGAGCTGACCTTCGGCAACGACCGCTGGCGTCCGGCCTACCGGTCCGCTATGACGGTGTTCACGTACCATCGTTGCGCCACTCGATGTGGAGGCAAGGCGAGGAATACACGGCGTGAACAAAACACAAGACACCGTCGAACTGATGCTCGACTGGCCGCAACCATCCAGTGCGGGGGAGCCACGCGTCAGCATAGGTGCGGGGCCCCTCAGGGTCAGCTATGTGACGGCGGACGACAGGGTGGSRGCRCTGGAATTCGCGGTSTGTCACCGCCTGATCTACGGCCACCCAAACGACGAGGCWMTCGCGTCGCACCCSCTGTATGGCYGTGGSCTGCAGTACTACTCAGTTCACCGCRTCAAGAAGTCGTCACGGCTGCTCGAACTCGAGCAGGCCAACGCGATTCATCCCAGGCACAAGGCCGAGACCTACTTGGTCGACAAGGAACACTTTGTGCTCACCTTCCAGGACGCCACCTTGGAGTGCCTGGTAAGCACTGGCGGGCGCTTCGCGCCGAAGGTCATCACGTTCGCGTCGGCGACAGAGGCGAGAGCTGCAGGCTGGGATGTCGCCTGATCGCCCGCGGACCGTCCCGCCCAAAGGCAGCAGCCGGAGCTGTCGTTCACTGAAGTCAGCTTTCGACCTTCACGGTTGGCCGAAAGTTAAGCGGCAGAACTCGGTCGTCCTCGACACAAGATCCGCTTGTTGCGGTCCAGCGCTACAGTTGCGGCTGCTTCATGTCGCGGTGCGAGAACTGAAATGATCATCAAGAAGAATCAGGTGCCTGCCGAGCGGGCCGAACCCGAGTCCTTTGGTGTCACAGATACCCTTCGACTGTCAGACGCGGGAGGGCTTTCGCAGTATGGAGCGTACGTGCGGACCCTTCATCCGGGGGCTCGGTCGTCCAACAATCACTGGCACGAGAACGAAGATGAGTTCCTCTATGTGCTGTCCGGTGCAGTCACAGTCACGGAAGGTGCTGAGGCGCATGTCCTTCACGCGGGCGACGCGGCATGCTGGCCTGCTGGTGTTCCCAATGCTCACCACGTGTCCAATCAGTCGGATGAACCTTGTTCTTACGTGATCGTTGGCACTCGCGTGAATCAGGACGTTTGCCACTACCCAGATACTGGACGAACGCTTCACACGGAAGGCAAGGCTTGGCGCCTTCTCGAAGCCGATGGGAAACTATTCAAATCCGGCACTTTCTAGGGCGGAGCCATTGCCGCGTAGCCTTCGCTCAAGCTTTGAGGGCGCCTGAACGGCATGATCAAGGTTCGCTACTTCAAACCTCAGGCAGATGCCAAATGACTGGATCTGACTCACGCACACACGTCGAGCTCAGCAAGCACTCCGCGGTGCGCGAGGATCTGTACCCAGACCTTGAGGGGCACGGTCTTCCCGCACTGCTACAGCGCGGACTGGAGCGCATTGGTTCGGCACTGACTGTGGACCGACGGGATGACCTTCCCCAAGGTTTTCCCGCGTTCGCTCGTGTGCACGCGCCAGGGCGTTTGTCCCAAGTCTATTTAGCAGCTGGCGAGCGCTTGTTTCTTGTCGATTTTTGGACCAAGGGCGTTCAGCTTGCGAGGGGGCAGACTCCCAACGTCGAACTCGCCGCCTCAGCTATAGATTTCTGGATAGCCGGTCTATCGAACTCAATGGCCTTGGCGGCATCCTTCCCC
>NZ_JBFUGN010000849.1:0-2710 GCF_056402895.1 Rhizobacter sp. P3_B12
ACACGATGGCCCGCATCATCGCGAAGGGCATGGCACAGCGGCTCGCCCAGCCCGTCATCGTCGACAACAAGGCCGGCGCCGGCACCACGATCGGCGCGGGCGCGGTGGCCCAGGCGGCACCCGACGGCCATACGCTGCTGATCAGCTCCAACACCACCTTCACCGTCAACCCGGCGCTGAAGGCGAAGCTGCCTTACGACGCCCAGAAGAGCTTCGAATCGATCGGCCTGATCGGCACCTCGCCGCTGGTGCTGCTGGCCAACCCGTCGCTGCCGGCCAACAGCGTGAAGGAGCTGGTCGCGCTCGCCAAGGCGCAACCCGGCAAGCTGGCCTACGCATCGTTCGGCAACGGCACCACCTCGCACCTGGCCGGCGAGATGTTCAAGCTGGCAACCGGCGTCGACATCCTGCACGTGCCGTACAAGGGCAGCTCGCCGGCGATGACGGACCTGATCGGCGGCCAGGTGCTGCTGAGCTTCGACACCAATGTCGCCGCGCTGCCGATGCTGCGCGCCGGCCATGTGAAGGCGCTGGCCGTCACGTCGGCGCGACGCTCGCCCTCGCTGCCCCAGGTGCCGACCGTCGCCGAGGCCGGCTACCCCGGGTTCGAGATGCTGCCGTGGATCACCATCGTCGCGCCGCGCGGGCTGCCGCCTGCCGTGCAGAAGGCGCTGGGCAAGGCGCTCGCCGACACGCTGGCGGATCCCGCCAGCCGCGCCGATCTCGAGAAGGCCGGCGTCGACGTGTCGTACGAGCCGGGCTCGTTCTACGATGCGCGCGTGGCGAAGGAACTGCCGCTGCTGCGGGCCTACGTCCACAAGGCCAACATTCCGCTGGAGTGAGCACCATGAGCCACGACCCCACGCTGCCCGAGCGTTCCGCCGTCGAGCTGCGCCGCCTGATCGGCAGCCGGCAACTCTCGCCGGTCGAGCTGATGGACGCCTGCATCGCGCGCATCGAAGCCTTCAACCCCGCCGTCAACGCGATCGCCGCCACCGACTTCGAGCGCGCCCGCGCGAGCGCCCGCCAGGCCGAGGCCGACGTGATGCGCGGCGCGCCGCTGGGCCTGCTGCACGGCCTGCCGCTCGGCGTGAAGGACCTGCTGGACACCGCGGGGCTGCTCACCACCCACGGCAACGTCGGCCGGCGCGCCAACGTGCCGCTGCACGACAACGGGCTCGTCGCACGGCTGCGCGCGGCCGGCGCGATCGTCACCGCCAAGACCAACGTGCCCGACATGGGCGCCGGCGCCAACACGCGCAATCCGGTGTGGGGCGCGACCGGCAACCCCTTCGACCCCGCGCTGAACGCCGGCGGCTCGTCGGGCGGCTCGGCGGCCGCGCTGGCGGTCGACATGCTGCCGATCGCGACCGGCTCCGACACCGGCGGCTCGCTGCGCATCCCGGCGGCCCTGTGCGGCGTGGTCGGCCTGCGGCCCTCGCCCGGCCTGGTGGCCAACGATGCGCGGCCGCTCGGCTGGTCGGTCCTCTCGGTGCTCGGGCCGATGGGGCGCGACGTCGGCGACACGGCGCTGCAGCTGGCCGCCACGGTCGGCTTCGACCCACGCGACCCGCTGTCGCATGCGGAGCACGGCGCGTCGTTCTGGCCGCTCGCCGGCGTGGACCTGGCCGGGCTCCGTGTCGGCACGACCGAGGATTTCGGCCTGTGCATCGTCGACCCGGAGATCCGGCGCGTGTTTCGCGCGCGCGTGGAAGCGATCCGGCCGTGGGTGGCCTGCTGCGAGCCGGTCGACCTCGCGCTGGGCGACGCCGACCGGGCGTTCGACACGCTGCGCGCCGAGAGCTTCGTCGCCGCATTCGCCGACACCTTCCGCACCGCCCCCGAAACGCTCGGGCCCAACGTGCGCGCCAATGTCGAGATGGCGGCGTCGATCACGCTCGCCGACCGCGCCTGGGCGCACCTCGAGCAGACGCGCATCGCGCGGCGCTTCGCAAGCGCCTTCGAGCGCTACGACCTGATCCTCGCGCCGACCACGCCGGTCACGCCGTTCCCGTGGACCGAGCTGTATGCCCAGCGCATCGACGGCCAGGCGATGCGCAACTACTACCACTGGCTCGGGCTGACCTATGTGGTCACGCTCGCGACGAACCCGGTGCTGTCGCTGCCGTGCGGGCGCGACGAACACGGCATGCCGTTCGGCCTGCAGTTGATCGGGCGGCTGCGCGGGGATGCCGCGCTGCTCGCAGCCGCGCAAGCGCTCGAGCATTGCTTCGAGGCGACCCCTGCACTGCGCCGGCCCCGGCCCGACCTGCAAGCGCTGCGCGCACCGCGGCCCGAGCTGAAGAGCATCGTGACGCATCCGCCCCTGGCATCCGGCGCCACGGCCGGCGGCGCGCCGACTGCGGTCTGACAGACAGGCCACGACACCGAAACAAGTGCAGCCGGGTGTATCACACGCTGGCGCTGGCGCCGCMTCGGCGCGACAGTCCCCGTGCGCCAATGCGGCGCAGCAACGGGAGCAGCCATGACATCATCCGACGCGACCTCACGCCGCAGCATCGCGGCATTCATCGGAAGCCTGCTGATGGGAGGCCCGCTGGTGGCCGCCGCCCAGGGCAACTACCAGCAGACGCACACCGGCCAGGGCACCTTCTACGGATACGGCGGCGGAGGCAACTGCTCGTTCCCCAAGCCCACCGACATCCTCACCGCGGCCATGAACACGGCCGACTACGACACCGCCCAGGCC
>NZ_JBFUGN010000850.1:0-2694 GCF_056402895.1 Rhizobacter sp. P3_B12
GTAGACATACTCATCGGCTGTGTTTGACCACAACGAACGAAGTGAGTGACGGGAGTTTGCCGATGCACCCCCGAAGCCGAGCTTCTTCGTGGAGTCGGCGCCCCTGGGGCGCCGACCGCCTCGGCATGAGCCCCCAGCCCATTCCCTCACCCCCCGCGCCGCGCAGAATCAGTCCCGCTCCGGCGCAATCTCGGTGGCGTAGTCGACCAGCGCACCCAGGATGTCCTGCGCCCGTTCGTCCTCGGCCAGTGACTCAGACTCTTGCAGCACATCGATCCGATCGAAGAAGGCCTGCAGCGTCAATGCGCCCCCTGCCCCGTCGTGGAGTTTGTGCACCCGGTGCTCCAGCCACTGCGCCTGCTCGGCTTCGCTGAGCGTCTCCGGGTAGTTGCGCGCCCGATAACGGAACAGGATCTCCGCCAGCCGCGGATCCGCAAACGCCGGTCGCTTGTCGGCCAGTTGCTGCGGCGACAACCCGCGCAGCCGCTGCAGCGCCTTGCGGTCTTCATTGCCGACGAAGCCGCCGTACAAATCCTCGTCGACATCCGGCTTCGCACCTGGTGCCGGCCGCTCGAACACCGCCGGCCACATGCCCGCCAGCAAGTGCCCCTGCTTCGCGGCCAGCTCCGCATGCGCCAGCGCGCGCGGCACGTCGACACCCCACTTCGCGGCCACCGCATCGCTCAGCGTCTTCAGGTTGCCGATCACCATCGGTGACTTGTTGATGTGGATCGTCTTGATCGGCAGCCGCGCCATGCCCTCGGGCAACTCATCGGCCTTGCTGAACATGCGCTGGCGGATCGTCTCGACGTCCAGCGTGAACAACTCCGCAGGGTCGCTCGCCAGGTCCCACACGATCACTTCATTCTTGTTGCTCGGGTGCGGCGCCAGCGGCCACACCAGCGCCATGCAGCCGCGCTCCACGCCGTACATGCCCGAGATGTGCAGGAACGGCCGCCCCACCCCCATCTCCTGGATCACCTCGTCCTTCCTGCGCAGCTTCAGCGCGAAATCCCACAGCCGCGGCTGGCGCGACTTGATCAGCTTCGCCAGCGCAATCGTCGCCCGCACGTCCGACAACGCATCGTGCGCCGCTTCGTGCGCCAGCCCATTCGCCGCCGTCAGGTGCTCCAGCTTGAACGACGGCCGGCCGTCTTCGTGCGTCGGCCAGGTGATGCCCTCCGGCCGCAACGCCCAGGTCAGCCGCACCACGTCGAGCAGGTCCCAGCGCCCGCACTGGTTCTGCCACTCGCGCGCGTACGGGTCGATCAGGTTGCGCCAGAACAGGTGGCGCGTCACCTCGTCGTCGAAGCGGATCGTGTTGTAGCCCACGCCCACCGTTCCGGGCTGCGCCAGCTGCGCCTCGATCGCATCGGCGAACTCGTGCTCCGGCACGCCACGCTCCAGGCAGGTCTGCGGAAGGATGCCGGTCAGCAGGCACGACTCCGGATCGGGCAGGTAATCGGGCGCTGGCCGGCAATACACCATCAGCTCGCTGCCCGGCACCTCGTTCAGCTCGGCATCGGTGCGGATGCCGGCGAACTGCGCCGGCCGGTCATGGCGCGGCACGCGGCCGAAGGTCTCGTAGTCATGCCAGAAGAACGTGAAATCGGTCATGGCGCGCAATCTACCAGCAGCAGCCCGCAGCCGGCCCAAATCAGACGCGAACCCGACGGATTGCGCAAACAGCACGGTATCCGCGCCTCATTTGGACCTTAAGACCAGGACATATGTACCCGATATTCCCGTTTGACTGGGTCCGGTTTGGAGCGGGTGCACGCACCGCCGCCGACCCCGCAAACGAATTCCACACAAAGGACGCCCTTCATGGCCAGCATCATTCAGTTCCTGACGACCGCTCAGATCGCCGGCTTGTCGACGAAGTCCATTGCCGGGCTGACGACCGAGGACTGGGCCGCCTTCAACACGGCGCAGTTCCAGGCACTGACGACCACCCAGGTCGCCGCGATCCCGTCGACCAACATCTCCGCGATCGGCACCGCCGAACTCGCCGTGATGGAGACGCAGGACCTGCGGGCGCTGAGCTCCACCGCGCTGCGCGCACTGAACTCCGACCAGCTGGGCGCCTTCAACTCCGACCAGTTCGCGGCACTGACCACCGCCCAGGTCGCTGCCCTCACGACCACGCAGATCTCGCAGCTCGGCACCGCCGACCTGAACGCGCTGACGACCAACCAGTTCGCCGCGCTGACCASCGCGCAGGCCGCGGCGCTGACCTCCGACCAGATCCCGACGCTCGAATCGTCGGACCTGCGCTCGCTGAGCTCGGCCGCGATCCGCAACCTGTCGACTGCGCAGATCGATGCACTGACCTCCGACCAGATGGGCCAGCTGACCACCTCGCAGGTGGCGGCGATGACGACCGCCCAGCTGGCCAACCTGGTCACCGACGACCTGAACGCGATGAACACCGCGCAGTTCGCCGCGCTGTCCACCGCCCAGGTCGTGGCCCTGACGCCGACGCAGATCGCCGGCCTGCAGTCCGATGACCTGCGCGCCCTGAGCACCGCCCAGTTCGCCGCGATGACGACCGCCCAGGTCACCGCGCTGACCAGCGACCAGCTGCCCAACCTCGAATCCAGCGACCTGCGTGCGATCAGCACCGCCGCGCTGCGCCAGCTCAATTCCGACCAGCTCGGCTCGCTGACCAGCGACCAGTTCGCCGCCCTCACC
>NZ_JBFUGN010000851.1:0-2692 GCF_056402895.1 Rhizobacter sp. P3_B12
GGTGCTGGTGCTGGCGCGGGCGCGGGTGCGGGTGCGGGTGCGGGTGCGGGTGCGGGTGCAGGTGCAGGTGCAGGYGCAGGTGCAGGCGCAGGCGCAGGCGCAGGCGCAGGCGCAGGCGCAGGCGCAGGCGCAGGCGCAGGCGCAGGCGCGGGCGCGGGCGCAGGCGCAGGTGCGGGTGAGGGTGCCGACCCAACCGGTGCCGCAGCGGTGTCCGAGTCATGGCCTCCGCCGCAGGCAGACAGCACCATGGCGCACAGCAGTGCGCTTGTCGCAGTGGCGCGGTTGGGGCGGTTGGGGCGTTGGCTCGGCATGCTCATCGTGAAGATCCTGTTGCGTCAAAGTCAGTGCGGCACGCGCATGTCAGTCGACATGCGGCACCCTCGATTTCGGCGCTAGTGTCTGGGTCGCGATGGCAGGAAAACTGACGAAACTTGCGGAGTCGACGGATGCCACGGGGGGCGTTGGCGCAGCGAGACGCCATGCAACAGAATGCAAATCAACGTGGATCGGAAGACGCCGAATCGAGACCGCAAGTGCCGCAAATTGCGCCAGAGCGACGAAATTCGACGCCCTCAGGCTCCTCCGTCAGCACCGACCCAGCGTTCCTCTGACAGCTTGAGGTGCGTGTGCATCGCGGACTGGGCGGCCAGGGGGTCGCGCGCTTCGATGGCGCGAAGAATGGCCTCATGCTCCTTCAGCGCGAGGTTCCACGTGCGGGCGTTCTCGTAGCGTGAACTGATCTTGGCCGAGATCGGGCTGTGACGTTCGTCGAACAGCTCCGCCACGATCCGCACCATCACCGAGTTGCCGCTCATCTCGGCGATGGTCAGGTGGAACTGCCGGTCGTGGTCGATCGGTGTGCGGCGCTTGGCGACCTCGCTGCGCATGCCCTTGACGATCTCGCGCAGGCGCAGCAGCGCCGGCTCGGTTCCGTGTGCGCAAGCGAGCATGATCACCGAACCTTCGAACGCCGCACGCGCCTGCATGAGCTCGCTCGGGCTTTCGCCGAGCGCGGCCGTCGTCTCGGGCGCACGTTCCGCCCGCGGGCACACGTACACGCCGGATCCGCTGCGGATCTCCACGCTGCCTTCGACGTCGAGCGCGATCAAGGCTTCGCGCAGCGAGGGCCGCGACACACCCAGTTGCTGCGCCAGGTCGCGCTCCGGCGGCAGCCGCGTGCCGGTGTCGAAACCGCCTTGCTGGATGAGCTCGCGGATCTGATCGGCGATCTGCTGGTAGAGCCGGCGAGGCTCCACCTGCTTCAACTGGAGGGTCATGGCAGGTCCGGGAAATTGGCCTGACCATGATAGCGACATCGTTTGCCTGATGTCGCCCCGGACGCAGAAACGCACGGGCGTGTACAGGGAATGTCCCAGGTTCCCCGCAGCGTTTTGGTCAGGCCAAATCATAAATCGTTGGTCAGGTGGTTTGACCAAAAGGAGACACGACTTGCAGCTTCACGCAGCGTCAGCCCGCACGGTGGACTCGCCACGCCGCGCAGCGCCCGAACCCTTGCTGAGCCTGCATGGCATCGGCAAGCGATTCCTCGCCGTGACCGCGCTGCACGGCGTGAGCTTCGAGTTGCGCCGCGGCGAAGTGCATGCCGTGTGCGGCGAGAACGGTGCGGGCAAGTCGACGCTGATGAAGATCGTCAGCGGACAGCTGCAGCCCGACGAGGGCCACATCGCGTTCAAGGGCACGCGGACCCGCTTTGCGTCGACGCGCGAGGCCGAGGCGGCCGGCATCGCGATGATTCACCAGGAGCTCAACCTCGTGCCCCACCTGTCGGTGGCCGAGAACATCTTCCTGGCCCGCGAGCCGCGCCGGGGCTGGTGGATCGACCGGGCGAAACTGCAGGCCGGCGCGACCGCCTGCCTGCAGCGGCTGGGCGTGGACATCGCCCCGACTCAGCAGGTGCGCACGCTGTCGGTGGCGCAGCGACAGATGGTCGAGATCGCCAAGGCGCTGTCGCTGAATGCGGAAGTCCTCATCATGGACGAGCCCACCTCGTCGCTCACCGAGACGGAAACCGAACAACTCTTCAAGGTCATCCACGAGCTCAAGCGCGCCGGTGTCGGCGTGGTCTACATCTCGCATCGGCTCGACGAAATGGCGCACATCGTCGACCGCGTGACGGTGCTGCGCGATGGCCGCCACGTGAGCACCGACGACTTCGCCGCGACGACGGTCGACAGCATCGTCGAGCGGATGGTCGGCCGCCCGCTGGAAGACAAGTTCCCGCCCGCCACGCGGGTGCCGACCACCGAGGTCCTGATGTCGGTGCGCGGCCTGGCGCGCAAGCAGGTGTTCGAAGGCATCGGCTTCGAACTGCGGCGCGGAGAAATCCTCGGCTTTGCAGGGCTGCTGGGCGCCGGCCGCACCGAGGCCGCGCGAGCGGTCTTCGGCGCCGACCCGTCGGACGCCGGCGTCGTGCAGCTGGGCGACCAGGTGCTGCGCATCCGGTCGCCGCGCGACGCGATCCGCCACGGCATTGCCTACCTGTCGGAAGACCGCAAGCACGACGGCCTCGCGATCGACATGCCGCTGGTGCACAACGTCAGCATGGCCAACATGGCGGCGGTGTCGGGCCGTGCGGGCTTCATCCGCTTCAAGGAAGAAGAGGCGTCCGCCCGGCGCTTCGTCGACACGCTGGCCATCCGCACGCCGTCCGCGCGCCAGCTGGTGCGGCTGC
>NZ_JBFUGN010000852.1:0-2691 GCF_056402895.1 Rhizobacter sp. P3_B12
GCGCCGGTCACGTCCGTCGTGCGGAAGTAGAACTGCGGGCGGTAGTTGTTGAAGAACGGCGTGTGGCGGCCGCCTTCTTCCTTGCTCAGCACGTACACCTCGGCCGTGAAGTGCGTGTGCGGCTTGATGCTGCCCGGCTTGCACAGCACCTGGCCGCGCTGCACGTCTTCGCGCTTGGTGCCGCGCAGCAGGATGCCGACGTTGTCGCCGGCTTGACCCTGGTCCAGCAGCTTGCGGAACATTTCCACGCCCGTGCAGGTCGTCTTCTSCGTCACCKAGATACCGACGATCTCGATTTCTTCGCCGACCTTCACCACGCCGCGCTCGATGCGGCCCGTCACCACCGTGCCGCGACCCGAGATCGAGAACACGTCTTCCACCGGCATCAGGAATGCGCCGTCGATCGCRCGCTCCGGCGTCGGGATGTAGCTGTCCAGCGCATCGGCCAGCTTGAAGATCGCCTGCTCGCCCAGCTCGCCCTTGTCGCCTTCCATCGCCAGCTTCGCGCTGCCGTGGATGATCGGCGTCTTGTCGCCCGGGAAGTCGTACTTGTCCAGCAGTTCGCGCACTTCCATCTCGACGAGCTCCAGCAGCTCGGCGTCATCGACCATGTCGCACTTGTTCATGAACACGATGATGTACGGCACGCCCACCTGGCGGGCCAGCAGGATGTGCTCGCGCGTCTGCGGCATCGGGCCGTCAGCGGCCGACACCACCAGGATCGCGCCGTCCATCTGCGCCGCACCGGTGATCATGTTCTTCACGTAGTCGGCGTGCCCCGGGCAGTCGACGTGTGCGTAGTGGCGGTTCGCCGTCTCGTACTCGACGTGTGCCGTGTTGATCGTGATGCCGCGTGCCTTCTCTTCCGGCGCCGCGTCGATCTGGTCGTACGCCTTCGCTTCGCCGCCGAACTTCGCCGACAGCACCGTCGTGATCGCCGCCGTCAGCGTCGTCTTGCCATGGTCCACGTGACCGATCGTCCCAACGTTCACGTGCGGCTTGGTCCGCTCGAATTTGCCTTTTGCCATTTTTCGTGCTCCTAGCGGTCGAGATTGACAGTGCTGAAAACGGTACTTGAAGAACTGGTGCCCATGGCGCGGATCGAACGCGCGACCTCTCCCTTACCAAGGGAGTGCTCTACCACTGAGCCACATGGGCAGGTCTCTTGTGTCCTGTCGACACAGGGCTGACAACCTCTGGCAGTCAAGCCTCTGACGACACCTTGTGGAGCGGGAGACGGGAATCGAACCCGCGTCATTAGCTTGGAAGGCTAGGGTTCTACCATTGAACTACTCCCGCCCGGGAGCCCCACCCGCCCCGGCCAAGCCCCTCATCGAGGCCCGCACCGGAACGGTCTTGCAACAACTGTCTAGCAACTTGCAGAATATGTTTCGCCGTGGTGGAGGAGGCTGGATTCGAACCAGCGTAGGCGTAAGCCAACAGATTTACAGTCTGCCCCCTTTAGCCACTCGGGCACCCCTCCGCGGCGAACTCGGGACTATACATCGAGTTGGGGACACTGGCAAACCGAGGCCGCAAAAAATGGCCTCGCCACCCCCATCGACGCCCGGATAATCGCGCCCGCCCCCGGCATTTCCGCGGGTGATCCGGAGGAGAGAACCCCATGACGAAGACCATCCTGGCCGCCGCGGTGCTCGCGTTGTCGGCCTCCGCCCAGGCACAGACCCCGTACCCGTCCGACACCGGCCCGGGCCCCGGCGTGCGGATTCGCCCGTTCGTGGGCCTCGGCCTGACCTGGGGCGGCGACAAGCTCGACTCGGTCGAGTTCGAGGACGGCCACAGCACGTCGATCCGCGCCGGCGGCCTGGTCGACGTGAAGGCCGGCGTCGACGTGCATTTCGACAGCCCGTTCTCGGCGCAGATCAGCGTCGGCTACCACTTCCAGACGATCCGCGGCGAGACGCGCTTCGGCGACGATGGCCGCAAGACCTTCGAGCGCTACCCCGTCGAGGTGCTGGGCCACTGGGACCTGAACGACCAATGGCGCCTCGGCGGCGGGCTGCGCTGGTCGCAGAACGCGAAGTTCTCGTCCAGCGGCGCCCTCGACGTGGGCAATGTCGAGTTCGACTCGTCGACCGGCGTGGTGGTCGAGGGCGAGTACTTCGTGAGCCCCGCGGTCGCGCTGAAGCTGCGTGCGGTGCACGAGAAGTTCACGCTGAAGGGCTATTCGACCGCGCCGGAATACGACGGCAGCCACGTCGGCTTCTACGTCAGCTACTACTTCAACTGACGCTGGGCCGGCGGAGCCTCACCGGCTCCAGTCGATCGCGCCGCCGTGGGCCTTCAGGTGCTGTTGGGCGGCACCGAAGTGCCCGTTGCCGATGAAGGGCACCGGCGGGCGCCGCGCCGACAGCGGCGACGGGTGGTTGGAGGCCTGCACCAGCGCATCCGGCCCGCCCTGCTCGCGGATCAGCGGCGCGAACTGCTGGGCATGCGCACCCCACAGCAGGTAGACGCAGGGCCGGCGCCGGCCCGCGACCGCGGCGACGATGCGCTCGGTCAGCGGCTCCCAGCCATGGCGCGCATGGCTCGCGGGCGCGGCCTGCTCGACGGTCAGCGTCGTGTTCAGCAGCAGCACGCCCTGCGCGGCCCAGCCGGACAGGTCGCCGGTCGCCGGCGCCTCGCCGAGATCGCGCACCAGCTCCTTGACGATGTTGCGCAGGCTCGGCG
>NZ_JBFUGN010000853.1:0-2682 GCF_056402895.1 Rhizobacter sp. P3_B12
GAGCTGGTGCTCGACGTGCAATCGGTGCGCAAGGAGTTCGGTGGGCTGGTCGCGGTGAACGATGTGAGCTTCCAGGTGCGGGCCGGCGAGATCGTCGGGCTGATCGGGCCGAACGGGGCCGGCAAGTCGACCACCTTCAACCTGGTGAGCGGCGTGCTGCCGCTGACGCGCGGCGAGGTGCGGCTGCGCGGCGAGCGCATCGACGGGCTGCCGTCGCGCGGCATCGCGCGGCGCGGCGTGTCGCGCACCTTCCAGCACGTGAAGATGGTGCCGGAGATGACGGTGCTGGAGAACGTCGCGCTCGGTGCCCACCGGCGCGGACGGCGCGGCATGCTGTCGGCGATGCTGCGGCTGGACCGCGATGAAGAGCGCCGCCTGCTGCGCGAGGCCGAGCGCCAGCTGCAGCGCATCGGCATGGCCGACCGCGCCGACGAGCTGGCCGGCAACCTGGCGCTCGGGCCGCAGCGGCTGATGGAGATCGCGCGCGCGCTGAGCGCCGATCCATCGCTGCTGCTGCTGGACGAGCCGGCCGCCGGCTTGCGCCACCAGGAGAAGCGGGCGCTGGCCGAGGTGCTGCGGCAGCTGCGCGCCGAGGGGCTGTCGATCCTGCTGGTCGAGCACGACATGGACCTGGTGATGGACGTGAGCGACCGCATCGTCGTGATGGAGTTCGGCACGCAGCTGATGCAAGGAACGCCGGCCGAGGTGCAGGCGAGCGAGGCGGTGCGGGCGGCGTACCTCGGGACGGAGCACTGAGCATGAGCGACCCGATCCCCACCCCTCCGTTCGCCCTGAGCATGTCGAAGGATCGGGCTGAGCCTGTCGAAGCCCTGGAAGTCACCGACCTGCACGCCGGCTACGGCCGCGCCGAAGTGCTGCGCGGCATCCGGCTGCAGGCCGCAGCCGGCAGCGTTGTCACCGTGATCGGCCCGAACGGCGCCGGCAAGTCGACGCTGCTGAATGCGCTGATGGGCGTGCTGCCGTCGCGCGGGTCGATCCGCTGGCAGGGCAGCGCGATCGGTGCGCTGGCGCTCGAGGCACGCGTCGACCGCGGCATCGCCCTCGTGCCCGAGACCCGCGCGCTGTTCGGCAGCATGCCGGTCGAGGACAACCTGCGGCTCGGCGCCTGGCGCCTGCGGCAGCGCGGGCCCCAAGCGGCACGCGATGCGATGGAGCGCGTGTTCGCGCTGTTCCCGCGCCTGCAGGAGCGGCGCGGACAGTTGGCCGGCACGCTGTCGGGCGGCGAGCGGCAGATGCTGGCGGTGGGCCGTGCGCTGATGGGCGAGCCGTCGCTGCTGATGCTGGACGAGCCGAGCCTCGGCCTCGCGCCGCTGGTGGTGCGCGAGATCTTCCGCACCATCGCCGCGCTGCGCGCGACCGGCGTGACGATCCTGCTGGTCGAGCAGAACGCACGCGCCGCGCTGGAGGTGGCCGACCACGCCTACGTGCTGGAGATGGGCGAGATCGTGCTGCAGGGCCCGGCCGGCGAGCTGGCGCGCGATCCGCGCGTGATCGACACCTACCTCGGCGCGGCGCGCTCCAGCGGATCACGCTGATGGTGGAAGCGCTCGACACCTCGCGGCTGGAGCACCTGGTCGGCTATGCGGCGACGCGCGCCTCGGTGCAGCTGAAGCGCTCGTTCGTGCGCCACCTCGGACCGCTGGAATTGAAGGCGGTGGAGTTCTCGATCCTGGTGCTGGTGGCGGCCAACGAGCGCGCGAACCAGAAGCAGCTGGGGCAGGCGCTCGACGTGTCGGCGCCGAACATGGCGGTGACGCTGGACCGCATGGCGGAACGCGGCTGGGTGCAGCGGGTGCGCTGCAGCGACGACCGGCGCTCGCAGCGCATCGAGCTGACGCCGGCGGGCCGCAAGCTCGCGGCGCGCGCCGAGAAGATCGCCGCGACGATGGAGGACGACGCGCTGGCGGTGTTGTCGGCGCGCGAGCGTGCGACGCTGATCCGGCTGCTGATGCGCGTCGCGGCCGGCGCCGGCTAGAGCGGCTTCAGCTCCGGCCCGCGCAGCCCGACCAGCAAGGCCCGCCCGCTGCCGTCGACGCGGAACTCGCCGAAGCGCGCCTCCGACCAGCGCTGCGCCTCGCCCTCGGGGAAGAACCAGGCATCGGTGACGAGGATCCAGCGACCATCCTTCGGCGTCAGCTCGATGCGCAGTTCGTCGGCCGCGAGCGGCGTGCCGTCGTCCAGCCGCAGCAGCGCCAGCACGCCGCGTTCGTCGCGCCGCGCGACGGCATGCGGTCGCTGTGCGCGCAGCAGGTCGTCGTCGAGGCCCTGCTCCAGCGCGGCCGGCAGGCGGAAGTTCAGCCGCATGAAATCGCCCTGCATCAGCGAGCGCGGGTCGGCCGGCGCGAGTTCGACGAACACCGGCTGGCCGTGCGCGATCAGCGACTCCTTCTGCCAGATCGCCAGGTTCGCGACCAGCAGCACGGCGACGGCGGCGACGGCGATGCCCCAGCGCTGCGGCCCGGCCGGTGCCGCGGCAGGTGCTGCCTCCATCGCCTGGCGCCGCGACAGGCCCCAGCGCGCCAGCAGCGCGAGCACGGCGCCCGCGGCCACCATCAGCAGCGCCTTGTGCGCGAGCGGCCAGGCCAGCTGGTAGTAGAACGCGCCGATGATCCAGGCCGCGGCCACGCCGGCCGCGGCGGCCAGGCGCCAGCGCCGCGTGGT
>NZ_JBFUGN010000854.1:0-2672 GCF_056402895.1 Rhizobacter sp. P3_B12
GACCACCAGGATGCCGTGCTTGTCGCAGATGCGCTGGATCGCCGGCCAGTAGCTCGACGGCGGCACGATCACGCCGCCGGCGCCTTGCACCGGCTCGCCGATGAAGGCCGCCACCTTGTCGGCGCCGACCTCGAGGATCTTCGCCTCCAGCCAATCGGCCGCGCGCACGCCGAAGGTCTCGCGGTTCATCCCCTGACCGTTCTCGAACCAGAACGGCTGCTCGATGTGCACGATGCCGGGAATCGGCAGCCCGCCCTGCGCATGCATGCCGCTCATGCCGCCGAGCGAGGCGCCGGCCATCGTCGAGCCGTGGTACGCGTTGTTGCGGCTGATGATCACCGTGCGTTCGGGCTGGCCGAGCACGTCCCAGTAGCGCCGCACCATGCGCACCACGGTGTCGTTGCCCTCGGAGCCGGAGCCGCTGAAGAACACATGCTGGAACTGCGGCGGCGTCACCTGCGCCAGCAGCTCGGCCAGCTCGATCGCCGGCGGCGTCGCGGTCTGGAAGAACGAGTTGTAGAACGGCAGCTGCTTCAGCTGCGCGGTCGCCGCGTCGATCAGCTCCTGGCGGCCGTAGCCGACGTTGACGCACCACAGGCCGGACATCGCGTCGAGGATCTTGTTGCCCTCGCTGTCCCACAGGTAGATGTTGTCGGCCTTCGTGATCACGCGCGAGCCCTTGGCCGCGAGCGACTTGAAGTCGGTGAAGGGGTGCAGGTAGTGCGCCGCATCGGCGGCCTGCCACTGCGCGGTACTGCGGGTGGTTTCAGTCATCGCAAGGTCTCCGGGTTCGGTCAGACGTGGAGGAGAAGGTGCTCGCRCTCCCACGGCGAGATCACCTTCATGAACTCGTCGTGCTCGATCTCCTTGACCTCGGAGTAGACGGTGATGAACGGCTTGCCCAGCACGTCGTGCAGGTCCTTCTCGTCCGCGAGCCAGCCCAGCGCCTCGCTCAGCGAGCGCGGCAGCTGGTACTCCGACAGGTAGGCRTCGCCCTTGCACTCGGCGGCCGGCTCGATCCTGTTCTTGATGCCGAGGTAGCCGCAGGCGAGCGTGGCGGCGAGCGCCACGTAGGGGTTCGCGTCGGCCCCGATCACGCGGTTCTCGACGCGCCGCGCCGCCGGCGTCGCCACCGGCGAGCGGATGCCCACCGTGCGGTTGTCGGTGCCCCATTGGATGTTGATCGGCGCCGCAGTCGAGCGTGCGAGCCGGCGGTACGAGTTGACGTAGGGCGCGAACAGCGCCATCGCCGCCGGCGTGTACTTCTGCAGCCCGCCGATGTACCAGAAGAACTCCTTCGACGGCGAGCCGTCCTCGTTGCTGAAGATGTTCTTGCCGGTCAGCTTGCTGACGACGCTCTGGTGCACGTGCATCGCGCTGCCCGGCTCGTTGGCCATCGGCTTGGCCATGAACGTCGCGTACATCTCGTGGCGCAGCGCGGCCTCGCGGATCGTGCGCTTGAAGAAGAACACCTCGTCGGCCAGCCCGAGCGGGTGGTCGTGGAAGAAGTTGATCTCCATCTGGCCGGCACCGAYCTCGTGGATCAGCGTGTCGACGTTCAACTCCATCTGCTCGCAGTAGGCGTAGATGTCCTCGAACAGCGGGTCGAACTCGTTCACCGCATCGATCGAGTACGCCTGGCGCGAGGTCTCGGCGCGGCCGCTGCGGCCCTTCGGCGGGCGCAGCGGCTGGTTCGGGTCGGTGCTGCGCTCGATCAGGTAGAACTCCAGCTCGGGCGCGACCACCGGGTCCCAGCCCTCGGCGGCGTACAGGTCGCAGATGTTGCGCAGCACCGAGCGTGGCGCGTACGGAATCATCTTGCCGTCGCGGTCGAAGCAGTCGTGGATGACCTGCGCGGTCGGGTCGACCGCCCACGGCACGATGCGCACCGTGCTCGGATCCGGCCGCAGGTGCATGTCGCGGTCGGTCGCGTGGATCACGTCGTAGTACGGGCCTTCCTCGGGGAATTCACCGGTGACGCCGATCGCGACGATGGCCTCGGGCAGCCGCATGCCGCGGTCCTCGGTGAATTTCTCGCGCGGCAGGATCTTGCCGCGGGCCACGCCGGTGAGGTCGGGCACCAGGCACTCGATCTCGGTCACGCGGCGGTCGTTGAGCCACTGTTCGAGGTCGCTGAAGTTGAAGTTGTTCTTGTCCACCATGGGATCACCTGTTTGATTCGTTGGCCGCAGGTCAGGATGACCGCGGTTGGGTCGAGCGTCAGGGCAGGGTGGAACGCACCTAACGGTCGGGGTCGCGGTGCGGCTCCCGGTGGCGGTCGCGGAACGACTGGCAGGCGGYGCCGAAGGCCTTGAACAGGCGCAGCGAGATCGGGTTCTGCGCGGCCTGCCATTCGGGATGCCATTGCACGCAGAGGTTGAAGGACTTGGCCTCGGCCATCGAGAAGGCCTCGACCAGGCCGTCGGGCGCGCGCGCCTCGACGCGCAGGCCCGGCGCGAGCTTGTTGACGCCCTGGCCGTGCACCGAGTTCACCTGGAAGCTCGGCTTCTCGATGATGCTGGCCAGCGTGCCGCCGGGCACCACGGTGACCTCGTGCGCGAAGTCGTAGACGACCTCGGGCGGCGCGTCCTTCAGGTGCGGCGCGCCGCGGTGGTCGCGCTGGCCGGGCACCTCTTGCACGGCCTGGTAGAGCGAGCCGCCGAGCGCGACGT
>NZ_JBFUGN010000855.1:0-2669 GCF_056402895.1 Rhizobacter sp. P3_B12
GGCCCGGACGAGTGCTTCTGGGTCGTCTCGGGCGACATCCACGCGCCGGGCTTCCGCTTCGACACCGCCCAAGGCGAGCGCTTCGCCGCCGGCTCGCTGCTGGCACACCTGTGGCTGGTGCCGAACCCGGCGTTCCACGCGAAGGGCGATTTCGGGCTCGACGCCGACGGCTTCGGGCTGGCCGATTCGGCCGGGCCCGATGGCTTGCGCTGGACCTACGCCAACCTCGCGCTGTGCCGCGCCTCGCTGTGCGCCGGCATCGCGCCGGGCGCGAAGGCAGCGCTCGGCCCGCTGCTGTTCGCCGGCATGCGCGAGCGGCACATCAGCGCCGAGGTGTGGCGCGGCGCCTGGGAGAACGTCGGCACGCCGGCGCAGCTCGCCGCACTCAATGCCGCACCCCGTTCGCACTGAGCTTGTCGAAGGGCCTGCTGGCACGGCACCAAGGCTTCGACAGGCTCAGCCCGAACGGAGTGGGGATCAATGCAGCTTGATCTTCGGCCGGTAGGTCCGGTCGAGGAACTCTGACAAGGTCACCAGCACCATCCGCCAGAAGCCGCCCAGCGCCATCTGGTGCTGCTTGTGCAGCGCCCAGTACATGAACTGCGCGAGGCGCCCTTCGATGAACAGGCTGCCGCGCGTCAGGCTGCCCATCAGGCTGCCGACCGACGAGTACTCCGACAGCGACACCAGCGAGCCCTTGTCGCTGAACACGAACGGCTTCACCGGCTGGCCCGCCAGCAGCTTCGGGATCGCCTTCACCAGGTACATCGCCTCCTGGTAGGCCGCCTGCGCGCGCGGCGGCACCCAGGCGCCGTCGGGTTGCTGGCAGGCCGCGCAATCGCCGAACGCGAAGATCGCCGGGTCGCGCGTGGTCTGCAGGTTGCCGTTGACCATCAGCTGGTTCAGCTTGTTGGTCTCCAGCGGATCGCGGCCCTCGCCACCACCCAGCGTGCGCAGGAAATCCGCCGCCTTCACGCCCGYCGCCCACACCGTGAGGTCGGAGCCGATCACCTTGCCGCTGGCCATCTTCAGGCTGCTGCCGGTCACCTCGACGACGCGCTCGTTCGTGTGCACCTCGATCGCCAGCTTGCGCAGCTCGCGCACCGCCGCCTCGCTCAGGCGCTCGGGCAACTGCGAGAGCAGCCGCGGCGCCGCCTCGACCAGCACGATCTGCAGGTCCTTCTCGGGGTGGATGTGGTCGAAGCCGTAGTTCGCGAGCACGCGCGCCGCAGCATGCAGCTCGGCCGCCAGCTCGACGCCGGTGGCGCCGCCGCCGACGATCGCCACCGTGAGGCGGCCGCTGCCGGCCGCGCGCGGCACGCTCTGCGCACGGATGCAGGCGTTGATCAGCCGGTCGTTGAAGCGCTTGGCGGCCTGCGGGCTGTCGAGCTTGATGGTGTGCTCGGCCGCGCCTGCGGTGCCGAAATCGTTGGTCTGGCTGCCCACCGCGATCACCAGCGTGTCGTAGGCCAGCGTCTGCGCCGGCGTGATCTCGCGGCCGGCCTCGTCGTAGCTCGCGTCCAGCTGCACCGTCTTCGCGGCACGGTCGATGCCCGATAGCCGGCCGAGCCGGAACTTGAAGTGATGGCCGCGCGCCTGCGCGAGGAACTCGATCTCCTCGGCATGGGTGTCGAAGCTGCCGGCCGCGAGCTGGTGCAGCAGCGGCTTCCAGACGTGCGTGCGGGCGGCATCGACCAGCGTGATCTCGGCCGCGCCCTTGCGCCCGAGCGTCTTGCCGAGCTGGGTGGCCAGCGCGAGGCCGCCGGCCCCACCTCCCACGATCACGATCCGTTGCATGCGAGCGCCTTTCGTCGTTGTTGTCGGGTGGAGGGTATCAGTCGACGGTCTGCCGGTAGCGCGTGAGCGCGATCGTGCCGGCCACCAGCATGAACAGCGCAATCGGCCACAGGTGCGGCGCCACCTCGGCCAGCCCGTTGCCCTTCAACAGGATGCCGCGCACGATGCGCAGGAAATGCGTCAGCGGCAGCGCCTCGCCGATCGCCTGCGCCCAGCCCGGCATGCCGCGGAACGGGAACATGAAGCCGGTCAGCAGCATCGACGGCAGGAAGAAGAAGAACGTCAGCTGCATCGCCTGCAGCTGGTTGCGCGCGATCGTCGAGAACGTGAAGCCGACCGCCAGGTTCGCCGCGATGAACAGCACCAGCACCGCCGACAGCAGCAGCACGCTGCCTTCCATCGGCACGCTGAACAGCAGCCGCGCGGCGCCGAGGATCACGACCACCTGCACATAGCCGATCAGGATGTAGGGGACGATCTTGCCGAGCATCACCTCGACCGGGCGGGCCGGCGTCGCGAGCAGGTTCTCCATCGTGCCGCGCTCGCGTTCGCGCGTCATCGCGAGCGAGGTCATCATCACCATCGTCATCGTCAGGATCACGCCGATCAGCCCGGGGATCACGTTGTAGCTGGTCAGGCCTTCGGGGTTGTAGCGGCGCTGGATGCGGATTTCCCACGGCGGCTCGGCCGGCCGCAGCGTGGCGAGCGCGCCATCCAGCTCGCGGCCGATCGCGCGCTGCGCGATGCTGTTCACCGCCGCGACCGCGTTGCCGGTGGCCGCCGGGTCGGTGGCGTCGGCCGCCAGCAGCAGCGCCGGGCGTTCGCCGCGCTGCAGCCGGCGCGAGAAGTCCGGTGGCACGACGAGCGCGAAC
>NZ_JBFUGN010000856.1:0-2667 GCF_056402895.1 Rhizobacter sp. P3_B12
GGCTTCATCAGCTCGGCCGAGCTGGAGCGCCGCGACACCGCGCTGAAATCCGCCCAGGCGCAATTCGACCAGGCGCGCGCGCAGGCCGGCGTGCAGGGCAACCAGGCGGCCTATGCGGCGCTGGTGGCCGATTCCAACGGCGTGATCACCGGCGTCGACGCCGAGCCCGGCATGGTGGTGGCCGCCGGCACGTCGGTCGTGCGCCTCGCGCAGGACGGCCCGCGCGATGTGGTGTTCTCGGTGCCCGAGGATCATGTCAGCGACCTGCGGGCGCTCGCCCGCAAGCCCGGCGCCTTGAAGGTGAAGCTGTGGGGCAGCAATGACGCGGTGTCCGCGTCGATCCGCGAGGTCGCCGCCGCCGCCGATGCCGCGACCCGCACGTTCCAGATCAAGGCCGACATCGGCGAGCTGCCGGCACGCCTCGGCCAGACCGCCACCGTGCTGATCGAGCTGCCGCAGCAATCGAACGTGGTGCGCCTGCCGCTGTCGGCCGTCACCGAGCTGCAGGGCCGCACCTCGGTGTGGCTGGTCGACAAGAACGCGCAGGGCGTGCTCAGCGTCAAGGCGCAGCCGATCCAGGTGGCCGGTGCCGACGGCAACACCGTGGTGGTGGCCGCCGGCCTCGCGCCGGGGCAGGTGGTGGTGACGGCCGGCGTGCACGTGCTGTCGCCCGGCCAGCAGGTGAAGATGTACATCGAGCCGACCGCGCAGAACGGCAACCCGGCTGCGATGGCGCCCGCCAGCGCGGCGTCCCGCTAAGCCCAGCGCCCGAGGCACCGCATGAGCAGCCCCCAAGACAACCACGACGGCCAGCACGACGACGTGCCGACCTCGCGTTTCAACATCTCCCGCTGGGCCCTCGAACACCAGCCGCTGACGCGCTACCTGATGGTGGTGCTGATGCTGCTGGGCTTCGTCGCCTACTTCCAGCTGGGCCAGGACGAAGATCCGCCGTTCACCTTCCGCGCGATGGTGGTGCAGGCCTTCTGGCCGGGTGCCACCGCGCAGCAGATGGCCGAGCAGGTCACCGACAAGATCGAGAAGACGCTGCAGGAAGCGCCGTACGCCGACAAGATCCGCAGCTACACGAAGCCGGGCGAGTCGCTGACCATCTTCCAGATCAAGGACAGCTCGCCGCCGAAGGAAGTCAACAACGTCTGGTACCAGACGCGCAAGAAGATCGGCGACATGCGCTCGACGTTGCCGTCGGGCGTGATCGGGCCGGTGTTCAACGACGAGTTCGGCGATGTCTACGGCTCGATCTTCGCGCTGTCGGCCGACGGCTTCACCTATGAAGAATTGCGCCAGCGAGCCGAGGAAACGCGCCAGAAGCTGCTGAAGGTGCCCGACGTCGCCAAGGTGCAGGTGTTCGGCGCGCAGCCCGAGAAGATCTTCATCGAGATCTCGCAGAAGCGCCTCGCGTCGATGGGGCTCGACTTCAACCAGGTGATCGCCCAGCTCGGCGCGCAGAACGCGGTCGAGGGCGCCGGCGTGCTGAATGCCGGCAGCGACAACCTGCAGGTGCGCGTGGGCGGCCAGTTCAACTCGGTCGAGGAGCTGGCGGCCTTCCCGATCCGCGCCACCAACGCGAGCACCGGCGCGGCCAGCACGCTGCGCCTGTCCGACATCGCGACCATCAAGCGCGACTACGTCGATCCGCCGGCCGTCAAGGTGCGCCACCAGGGCAAGGAAGTGATCGCGCTCGGCATCTCGATGGCCAAGGGCGGCGACATCATCGAACTGGGCAAGCAGCTCAAGCAGCGCGTCGCGGCGATCCAGAAGGAGCTGCCGATCGGCATCGAGCTGTCGCAGATCCAGGACCAGCCGTCGGCCGTGACCAAGTCGGTGGGCGAGTTCGTGCACGTGCTGATCGAGGCGGTGGTGGTGGTGCTGGCCGTCAGCTTCATCAGCCTGGGCCTGCACACGAAGCCGCTGCGCATCGACGTGTGGCCGGGCCTGGTGGTGGGCATCACGATCCCGCTGGTGCTCGCGATCACCTTCGTCACGATGTTCTACTGGGGTGTCGGGCTGCACAAGATCTCGCTGGGCTCGCTGATCATCGCGCTCGGGCTGCTCGTCGACGACGCGATCATCTCGGTGGAAATGATGGTGCGCAAGCTCGAAGAGGGCTACGACAAGATGCGCGCCGCGACCTTCGCCTACGACGTGACCGCGATGCCGATGCTGACCGGCACGCTGATCACCGCGACCGGCTTCCTGCCGATCGGCATGGCACGCTCGACGGTGGGCGAATACACGTTCGCGATCTTCGCGGTGACCACCGCGGCGCTGCTGATCTCGTGGGTGGTGTCGGTGTACTTCGTGCCGTACCTCGGCGCCAAGCTGCTGCACAGCAAGAGCAAGATGCACGAGGGCGAGCAGCACCATGAGCTGTTCGACACGCCGTTCTACACGCGCTTCCGGCGCGCGGTGAACTGGTGCGTGAAGCACCGCTGGATCACGATCGGCCTGACCATCGGCACCTTCGTGCTGGGCCTGGCCGGCATGGGCAAGGTGCAGCAGCAGTTCTTCCCCGATTCGAGCCGCCCGGAGATCCTGGTCGACCTGTGGCTGCCCGAAGGCGCGACCATCCAGTCGAGCGAGGAGCTGGCCAAGCGCTTCGAGGCGCGCATGCTGAAGGAGCCGGGCGTGGTCGACGTGTCGATC